>SBBU01000017.1 GCA_005239585.1 Planctomycetaceae bacterium | reverse complement strand
GCATAGATTTGCGCTGGTAAAGCCCAAAAGACAAATCAGGTCAGAGCCATCAGGCCACCAAAAGTGGCGAAGTTAAGCTGCCACGAAGAAAATCACAATCAGTAAAATGGTTACTGGAAAAAGAATTAGCACGTCAATCATGTAGGCCAAGACCCTTCTTGGAATCGAGGCAAGCCTTTTGTCCGATTCGCCCAATGTTTTCTCTTCTTCTTTTGTGAAGAAATCGAATAAGAACGAGAACATGAAAGTGGTGACAATGAAAATCATGATTTCAAGCATGATTGGGTCTAGTGGGCTGACAATTATTCTCGTAATCTTGTCAAGTTCCTCAAAGCGGCTAAACAAGGCCAGATAAAATCCGGTTATGATGACATTGAAGACAATGACTTTTGCAATTGTTTCCCTAATGATGCCAATTCTGTGCGCAAAGGCATACAGGCCCCAAGAGAAGACCTGAAACGCAAGTAACAACGGGAGAACAAAAGAAGCTACGTCAGCAGCGGCGCTATTTGTCCTCAAATAATCAAAGAGCTGAGCAAGATTATTTTGATAAAACACCACAACAAACAAGAAAGACACTACTGATATGACAAAGTTTGTCAATATGCTTGCCTTCAGAGCACTTCTCCAAAAAAGCTTTGGACCTTTTTCCTGCACTCGTTTATTATGCGTTTGATTCATTGTGTTTTCACTCACTCTAGCACGGCATTATTCAGCACGCTCAAACCAGTATTCGTTCCCACAAAATTCTGGCCAATAAACAAAACCAAGGCTAATGCAATTATAACAACTGCCGAAACGGCAGCAATGGCTAATTTTTTTCTACTCATCATTTTACCTCTGTCGGGTTTGCCGGTGGATTTGCCAATACTGCTGCAAGTGTTACTGCAAAAAACTGGACTATCATTCCGTGCGGCGGGGTTAATTGGAAAGTAATTAAAAAAGTCAAAACAAAAACTACGACCAAGCTTACTACAAAAATGTACATTGCAGAATAAAATTTACTCTCTTTCGGAAACAATTGCAAAATCTTTTTCAAACCAAAGAAAACACCTGCAAAAGTCACGACAAAACCAATAATTGCCAAAACCGCGACCAAAGCTATGAACGTTGCCGAGTCAAGCTTTGGCCCGTTCACAAAATTTGCAGGGGCGTTATTTTCAAATAACCCGAGCCAAGCAAAAATAATGCCGTTTAACAAGCCTAATGCAAACTGAACAACCCCCAAAATCAGCCCATACTTTGCACAAATCTTAAGGCTTTCCTTGCCTACCCCAAACAATTTCTCAAAACTCCAGATGTTTTTTTCAGCCATAAAACCCATGCCTCGCCACAAAATTTATCTTGCTCATTGCAATCCACCCCATTTTTTGTCGATGTGCTGACCTACTTCTCTAAGAACTTTGCGGACTGTTTGGTAGTCTTTATTGTGCATTGCTTCAGTGTATTTTGTCTCCAGTTCACTTGCCTCTTTTTGCGTGAGGACTCCGGCTTCAATCATTTTGCCAAAGAAAATATGTTCTTCTTTGTCTTCTAGGTATCGCCCTAATATCATCTCTCCGACAGAATCTCCTTTATACCACGAACCACCAAAATCTAAATTCTCTTTATTTGCCAAATAATATTTTTGAAAGGTAATGTAAGCTTCTTTTGGCTTGTACCTAAAAGCATGTTGAAGTGCCTTCATTATTTCGCATTCCCAGTCTATCGAAATTTTTTCTAGGTTGTTGTTCACTATGTCTAGCAGTTTACCTGCGTTTTCAGGCTCTTTTTCAAATTCAAGGTCATAATATAATAGCTCTGTAAACCCCTCGGGAAGATTAATGTTTTTTTCCCGAACGGCTTTTCTCACGAAATACCGCGGATAGTAAGCATCATAACCAACTTCCTTTATTATGCCGGCTCCGCACTTTCCCAAAACTAATTTTTTGGAATGCTTTTCCAGCAATGCCAAAAGTTCGTCTCGTGGCATTACTTTCTTTATTTCTTCTATTTTTTGATGGGTTTTTTCATCGAATAGGAAACCCACATCGTCTCCTTTATCTCCACGTTCTACTACTGGCTCTAAACAAAAGAAGTAAGGCTCAGAATAGTACTCGAATTCACTTTCCATCACAATTTCTACGCCAAAGGAGCCAGTATATTCCCAATAGGCGAACAAAGGATCGAGTTTTGAAGTAGCATCACCTATTCTATTTAAGAATTCGAATAGATCCTTGCCAGTTAGGCCACTTAACGATGTAGAAGATATTATCCCGAAAAGCGCTAGCCGATCATCTTTATGTTTGGATAAATAAAAGTAGGAATCAGCTTGTTCAATTAATATGTAGCGCTCCCATACCCCGCCAATTAGTTCTCCTCTTCTTATTTCTTGGCCTAGAGATTCCACGAATTTTTTTTCCACAATGTCCAAATCTTCATTCGGTGGAAAAACAAGTTTAAGTACACAAACCTCGCCCATTATCCTCCACCTCCTAATGCAATTTTTCTTCCTTCATTTGCTATCTCGCCCGCCAAGGTCCATAATTCTTGTAATTTTACAGGCATGTTTTCTGCAGTTGCCTCTACTCCGCCCTCATTTAATTTTTTTATCAGAGGCTTTATTTCGACATGTTCTGCTATTTCTTTTTCACCTTCTTTTGCAGCCAACAACAGGAATTCAACTTTTTCTCCTGAAAGTTCTTCAAGTGGCTTGATTTTCTTTAACATTATTTGCTCTACGATGCTAACCTTTTCTGGAATTGTGTTTGGAACTTCACGCTTTGCATTTTCAATTATTCCCTCTAGTATTCTATCGTATTGCCCTGCCTTTGCTTCTACCACTACATATCGGTCATTTACTTTTAGAAGACGATCAATTTGTGCCACTGGTTCTCCAGTAGCCTTTGAGAAGATTTGAACTCCGCCTATTTCAGCATCTTTGCCATACCTAAAGATATGTTCAGTTGAGGATTTTGTCAGGTCCTCAATCATATCTCCTGGCTTTCCATTTATTATTTCAACTTTAGCCCCTTCTTTTTCCAATTGTTCTTTGATTACTGCAAGGTATTCATCCGACACTTTTTCGCCCAAGAGGCCCCTTATTCTTTTAGGATCTGTTATTATTGACCCTGGCACATCCTTAAGCAACTCTCTTATGGGTTTTGCCAGGTATGCCGCTATTCTTTCTTCTATTGCTTTTGCTATAGGCGCCCTTTTTGCTATGTCTGCTATTATGAATACTTTGCCTTTTACCAGCTTGAAATTGCCTTCTATGAATTCGAAGACTGTTTCTCTGCCATTCTTGGCTAGTGTTACTAAGCCGTTAGTTATTTCTGGCATTTTGAGTATTCTGAATGTATCGT
>SBBU01000263.1 GCA_005239585.1 Planctomycetaceae bacterium | reverse complement strand
GTGGCGGCGGTACCACAGGTACGACTGGCCTTACTGGCTCAGTTAGTTACCCGTCAACATCCGGCAAACCAATTATAAACAAGCCATATCCGGGCGCACCGATACAAGAGACGATATCCGTAACAACCAGCAGTCTTAAAGCTGTTGCCGGTGCCATAGTTCAGATTTTCGGTGTTAATGCTGATGGTACAAATACCCTCCTTGTCGAAAAGACAACAGATGCTAGTGGTAATTACTCCACTACAGAGAGTGAATTATTCAGTAATGGAGTTAACTATGGTGCAGCTGGTAACACTCTTATCGTAATAGCCAAATTTAATAGTCCTAAAACAGGACTGCCAGTTGCATGCAGAAGATTTTGTAACACGAGTAATGCTAGCGATATGGCAGGTGCAAAATGTGATCCAATTACTGAATTAATAACACAGCGAATTGTTAAAGTCTTTGTGGACTTTGGCATAACATTAAACAAGACTCAGATGCAAGCGATGGCCACACTGGTCACTAGTATAGTTACACAGACTCAGACTGATCTCACGAATGGTGTGGTGTTCACCATTAGCGAGTCAAATCTCAGTCAGACTAATGTATCAGTCTCTACAACTGGTCAATCAACATTTACAGGTGGAACTACTGATCTTGCAGCAGCCGGCACGCAGTCGACAGGACTTTTCACAGGCATGGAATCTACGTTGATGACTGGAACTTCTGTTCCTGCTGCATTAAAAAAGGTAAAGCTTGTTGAATTTCTGTGCCTTTTAGGATTTAAGATATCAACCAAGCTGGTTTCAACAGATGCATCAAGCAACGCGTGTTATATACGCATACCAAGGCCATTATTCATGACTCCAACTGGTGAAATTTCAATCCCCGGTGTTACAAGACTTGGAAAGGCAAATAGATTCGACCTGACAGGGGATTACGATGTAAATCCTGATATTTATCTCTTTGATCCTGCTACAGTCTTTGTAGATGGAAATAACAATTTAATCCTAGACGAGTGGGACAAGGTAAAAGCCGGTACGGCAACTGCATTGGAAAAAGAGCTTGCATTTAAAAAGTGCATGCTCAGTCATTTCTTAGAGGGTCTTCCGGTTGTAAACATGGCATTTATCGATGAAATGGTTAAACACATTGATTCATCTCATACTTGCCAGAGTGTTGCCACGGCTATTTCCTCAGCTTTTAAATGGGTTGTAGAGAACATTACTATAGGTACAAGTGGTCAACCTGTCTTTACAGGCAATACAGTTGATCGCCCCGCAGACAAGGGCGGTTCTACAGTTTCTTCTACAGATATTCTTTCTCAGATTCTACAAACGATCCCGGCAGACCCTATTTTGTTTGCTGAAAAAGTTGCAAAGAGCGATGGTATTTTGTTTGAAAAAATGGGTGAAATAATCAATGACGCAGTTTACAGGGCTAATCAAGCTACCCTAAACCCTGATGATGCAGTTTTCAGCAAGTTTACAAGCTTTGATGCCATGAAGGCATTTGCGTTTGATCCTCTTATAGGACCTCCGGGCAGACGCCCAATATTCAAGGAAAATCTGGAAGAAATTAGACAGGTAATATTTTGTGGACTTGCCCCCGGATTATATAACACTACCTTAAAGGCTGATTCTGCTCTCGATTTTAAATCCGCAACATTGCTCCTTGCACTCATTGTATTCAACACATACCTTATCGATCCAGCGTCAGGTTGGGTAAAGCCATCTCAGAGGACAGTAAATGGTGTAACGATCAATATAGTTGACCCGAGATGGGATAACGTTTGCTTCCTTGAACCAAAACAGTCTAGCGATGTTGGTGACCCATTCAAAGATGTTATCAGGGCGATGATTACGGCATTTCCTGATATCACATCTAAGGATACTGCGTTTAGTACACTGCTTGACGGTAAATTGCAGCTTCAACTATGCCCAGATTATGAACGCGGTATTGTGCAGACTATAAACTTTGGCACTACAGTCACTTGCGATATAACACATATTATAAAAAATGCTGATGGGACTGCCGCATCTAATCTTCAGGTTAAACTCTTTCAGGTTGGCTCAGATGGGATTTCGCTAACTCAACTTGGAGCTACTACCACTGATACAAATGGTTATTTCACGTTTTCTGGTATCGCTGTTAATATTGAGATCGAAATTCAGATAGTGGATCCAAATGCAACAAATCCCTTTAAATTTAGATTCTTCACAGACAAATATGCAGGACTCTATGGGGCAACCTACGCAGGTACGCTGGATGGCAGTGGAAATGTCATCAAGGTGATATTCCACATGGGTTGGTGGCCATTCGATCCCTACTTTCCCCTTGCAGATATTCTTACAAAGCGCCAGAATCCATTGGTGCTGCCTCCTCCGGGTGGATTCATTCAATTCCCCAAGGCCTTCTTCTATCCCAATGACTCATTTGATTTCGGGAAGATAATTATAAATGGGACCACATCACACGTAAAATTCGCAGTTGACGCCGCTGGAGGAACAAGTCTGCAGGCCTCGGCAAATGTGACAATTACAGATGTCCCCGAGTCTGCGCTTGGTCTCGAAGGTGGCCTATCTGCTGCAATGCAAGAAGGTGGAAAAGGTCCATATACAGTGAGTGGGGTCACTGTGAATCTTAATAACATAGCTGCATATCGCGGCAGCAATACGGCTGGTGCATCTGTAAGCCCAATAGTTGCTTCATCCAAAGATGCCACGGGCAAGTTTACTGCATCAATGTATCTTATTGAAAGGGCAGCAGAGGTCTTTGGCAGCATGGATATTAATCTTGATAATACCCCGGACCATGTGGCATGGCTTGTGATGGTTGAAGTTGTTTCTTCTGCATCTATGTCAGTTGCATTTGCCATGATAAATGATGTGAATGGTACAGTATCAGTACCTCCTCCTCCATCGGCAACACCACCTCCAACAATTAATGTGGCACAGTATGCTGGTATTGTTGCAGGAAATAAACGCGAGTATTTAGAGAAGGAATTTGCACTTCCGCCCGGTTCTACACAGCCAGTCTTAACTGAAAGCTCAGCTGATGTAGAGCTTGTTGATGGTGCATATACAGTTACATTTCCAAATGATTATTGGGGTGGAGGTAAAATTGTGTCTCCAGTTATAAAACTCTTCGAGAGACAGGCGGTCACAGGCAACTATGACGGAAATGATTACTGGGCAATCTTGAATGGACAGTTGGTGCTCTATGGCTGGGATGAGACAGATTTTGGTGGAACTTCAACATATGAACTATTTGACCCACCTCTGGCAATTCTTCGTCCAGACCAAGTACCCGGGCAAGTAGTAAGCAGCTCGTCAATATTGAAAGAATATTCCAGTCTGGCAGCGACTGCAACGCCAACAACAACAGGTAGGATTGAATATTCATCAAATGTAATAGGTTTCGAGTCTGTAACTGTGCCGGCAGGGACATTTCCTAACTGTCTCAAGCTACACCTAAGATTTACATTGTATAACGCTGCTGGTTTCATTGATGAAAACGGAGATATTGATGTCTGGTTTGCCCCAGATATTGGCCCTATAAAATGGTCTGAAATGTCTTCTGGGGAGAATGGAGAGAGTGTGCTGGTAAAGTACTCTTGTAACAATGGAGCGCTTACCGGCGGAAACACAAGTGATATGCTGGCTATAGAGATGCATCTCTCAAGATATAGGGTATCAAGCGGTCAAGAATACTATAGCATATTCTTCAGAGCAGAAGTGTTTGAGGGCTCAAGTATTACAAGTGTTACCGTCAATGGTCCCGGTATTACGAATCTTGCACTTACTCCAAATACCAGTGAACCGGGGGCATTCACAGGTTCTCCTATGAGTGTTCTAGTGACTGATCCAGCTGCGGCAAATTTTGCCGCTGGCAATGCCTATACGTTTACTACAAATTTAGCTGCTGTAAATCCAGTGACTCCAACAGTCTTCAAGACACATAGTGTCCCTAGTGTTACCCCAACTGTGACTGTTACTACAACGACTATTGACTGGAACAATATTGCAGCAAACTTTCCTGATGTAGTGGAGCTGGATGTTCGGATAAGTGACTTCAGTACCAGTGGGCCTACTTCGCCACTTTTTGAGTTTGAGGATTTACCTCTTGGCACAACTAGTCAGGCTATACCCACTAGTCTTGCTACAGGGACTTATATTGCAACTGTCCAGTATCGAGACGTATATGGGACAGAGTCTCGCGGGGAAGTACAGTTCACAAAATAGGTGTTTACTTTTATTGCGATTATCGCCTCCTTCCTCATGGGAGGAGGCGACCCACTCCTCCAAGGGGAAGTCCAAAGTTCAAGATTCAATCTTCAAGCATTTCGAATAGGTGAGAATCAGGGTGTAATTGGCAAGATTGAAGTAAAGGGGACTGAACGGACGCTCAAAGAGGTGATCTTGGCTGAAATACAGGTCAAGACAGGCGATCCTTATAGCGAGCAGATTCGACAGGACATTGAGCGAAGGGTTATGAACCTTCGTTATTTCATCTCTGTAAAGGTAACTGCTGAAAAGGAAGGGGATAAATATAATATAATAATCGAGGTTAAGGAACGTGCGACGATTGGTGTCTACCCGATCGTTGAATTTCGAGACGGTGATGACAAGTACGGCCTAGAGGTCTCTGATGTAAATCTCTTTGGGTATGGCAAGTCATTGGGTGTTTTTTACACAAAGACAGGGGATGATTTCAGCACAGGGATTAACTATTTTGATCGACACGTGATGTGGAGCAATTTTATGCTTGGGGCAGGTCTTTCTGTATCAGAGTCTGAGGTTAGATGGGTAAATAGTTTGGGACAGTTGCTCTCAACAACAGAGCAAGAAGTAAGCAGTATGTACATTCAGGGTGGATATTGGATGAATTATCAGTGGAGAGGTTTTTTAACGATATCAAATCGCGATGATGAGTATACATTGAAAAGTGGGTCTTTTACACCAGAGGATGGTTCCACAGACAAGCTATCGTTTGCGATACGTTATTATGATGTTACCTACAGGTTGGATAGACTAGAGGGACCAGATGCATTTTTGATCTACGAGAAGGGTCACAAGGCATTCGGTGGCGATTTTGCGTTCGAAAAGTATGCCATAGGATCTCGCTATTTTTATACTGTTGCCACTGATCATACAATCATAGGAAACATTAGCTTTGGAAATGGATCAGATCTACCGAGTCATGAGCTTTTTGCAGTTGGTGGTGCTACAACAATACGAGGTTATGATGCGGGTGAATTTCAGGGCACAAAATATGTCTTGGCTAATGCAGAGTATCGTATACCGGTACTTCGTCCCACACTTTGGAATTACACAGGGACTCTTACATGGCTTGCATTTCTTGATTCTGGGTTCGCATGGCCACGCGGTAGTTCGATGCGTCTCTCTGATCTTGCCACAGGCGCCGGCTCTGGTCTTCGTCTCTATGTTGATCAATTTCAGGCAGGCACTGCAGGTCTGGATGTGGCCTATGGCTTTGAGACCAGGGATTGGAGAATACATCTTAGCTTTGGAACTGTGTTCTAGTTAGAATGCATCCGAAAATTGATTTATGTGGTTAATGAAAAACCGAAGCGCTTCGGTTTTTGGGGGCGCGAGTCTCGCCGCCATGGTGCTTGAGCCATG
>SBBU01000054.1 GCA_005239585.1 Planctomycetaceae bacterium | reverse complement strand
GTAGATAAACTTATGAAGGAAAAACTATCAAACTTGGAAAAGTGATTTCTCGAAGAGAAATTCCACTTCAAGCTTTGCCTTAACAGACTCCCCACTCGACGAAATTAATGTTACACCCTTTTTATCTTTCGCCTCTCTGATTGATACCACACGATCAAATCCTGATGGAATTGGCTGCACTGCCATAATATAGTTGACGACAAATGGTTGCTCTTGAACCAGATGTACGCAGGTGTGGTAGCCCTTTTCAGAAAATGAATTTTTACTAACTGACTCGTAAAGCCCTGTGTGAAAATAAGATGTTACCTCCTCAAGACCCATAACATTAACGTGTCTGCCATTCCATGGTGGATAATGACGACCTCCGTTAGAAATCCAAAGAATTGTCTCACTAAGAATGCGAGTATCTTTAAGCGCAAACCACACATAGCGCTCTTTCTGAAATGTAACCGCAGTCCAACCAAGCCGTTTCCTTGGGTCACTAACGAGCATAACTAAATCCTCAAAGCCCCTGCGAGCCGGATATTGACTTAAATCTACTCTATTACCAAACCGTGTTAGAACACCCCGTAATGACTTGAATTTATAACCGGGCTTTAGGCTCATATAACCGCCATTTTCAGGGAGTTCAAACATTTCAGGAAAGACCTGACCGTATACAAATCGACTCGTCGAAATAATCCCGTGATTAGGAAATCGAAGCGTTGCGTGCTGACCAAAATTCATTGGTCCTTGCATGCCTGAAATAACATGTCGACTATAAATTGCATTGTGCCCATCAATCAAGGTTATCTTTTTATCTACATGCCCTTTTCGGATTTTCGTTTTCAAGCTAAGGTGGAGATCAGCTTGCTCTCCTCTTTTCTCCATTGATCTAAATTTCCAGCGGGCATTGGCCGTTTCGCCATGTATAAGATGCCGCTCGCCACGATATGGAGTTGCGTTCCCACCAAAAGGCATACAGAAAAAATCCCCGCGCAGTACCCTAAGTATAGGGGGGATTGATGGGTCAAGCCTCTCTTCTGCCCATGGTGCAATTGAATATGGTTGAATTTTTCTTTGCTTACGGTCAAAAACGACAGGGGCCAAGTGTCCCCCCAACTCAGTCACAAAAGCCTCCACGCAGTCTGAAGCGATTCGCCATGAAGGCTGACCAAAAACTTGTATTTTTTCCATCTGCTTGTTGGTGAAGTAATTTACAAAAAAAACCAAGCCAAAACAACAAAACAGTTGCGCTCTATCTTGTAATAATTAGAATACATGATATGCCGTCGAAATGTTCTGAGCATATCTCTTCCTTGAATATAGAAGCTCGTGTTTAAAGGAGCCTGATATGATATTAAAAACCGCTCCTCTTTTTGTCCTGCTTTTTATAGCCCAGCAACCAAGAGATCTTGAGCAGATAAAGCACGAGCTTAATCAGGCCCTGGTTCAATTCAATTCATCAACTGCCGCGAAACTTATAAAGGAAGCAGCTTCTGAAAAGAACGAAAAGAGCATGGACGTCCTTGTATCATGTCTTTATTACCTCTGGGAGAAATATATTCCGCAGGCCTATAGCCAAAAAGAATCAGTAATTAAGGATATCTCTACGGCAACCTTTTCTATAGAACGCGCCAAACAGGACTTGAATGATCCCAAGTGGGATCAGGAGGAAAAGGACTATATCAAAGGAGAGATCGCAAGAATCGAGAAAACACTTTCTGATAGACAAACACAGTTAAAGGAACTCACCGAGGGTTTAAAAGAGGTCCGTGAGACTCTGCACGGTGAGGTAATAAAGTATACAGATGAAAAGGCAATTGCCTCGATTATCAAGAAGTTCAAGGGTGAGAAAAATTCGTATTACAAGGGTCTCTTCGCCCATGTTCTTGTAAAGATATCTCATAGAGATATCATGCCAGTGCTGTTAGAAGCCCTGAAGCCCGGTCAGGAGCCTGGCGTTGCGGTTGCAATAATTGAGGCATTCAAAGAGGCGGGAGAAAAATCAGAAGAAGCAATGAAGGCGGTGAGAGAGGCTATAAAGTCCGGATATTGGCAGGTGAAACTGGCCGCTAAAAATTATTTTGAACCATTAGAGAAAAAAGATGCGATAGAACCGCTCATTGAGATGTTAAAGGATACTGATGGGCGGGTTCAGCTTGAGATTCTAAAGACCCTCTGGAAGGTAACAGGCGAAAACATTGGTGAGCATACGGCGTGGAAGGCATGGTACAACAAAAACAAAGAGGCATTGAGAGATGGCACATTCAAACGAAACGAGAGACCAGAGACCGATTTCCCGATCAACCTCTCAGGCATGCCATTTTACTCAAAAAGCGTAATTATCCTGCTAGATTGCTCGCACTCAATGAGGCATGAGCTGCAGGGCTATAAAAACGACCCCGAATTAGAGAAAAAACTCAAGATTGAGCTCAAAGGAAACAGGAGGATCGATGCGGCTAGACTTGAGGTGAAAAAGATAATGAAGCAACTCCCCAAAGGCACCAAATTCAACGTAATACTCTTCAACAACAGTTATTCACTCTACTCGCAGACGGCTCAATCAGTTGATGAGCACTCTCTTATAAACGCCTTTAATTACATTGACCAAGTTAACCCTCAGGGAGGAACAGATATTTATACTGCCCTGATAGCAGCGCTAAAGGCCGGACTAGACAATAATTCAAGACCAAAGAAAGATGGAGCTGATACTATCTATATAATTACAGACGGAATCACTGAGAACGGGCTTGTAAAAGATACCACGGAAATCGCAGGTTTTGTAACAGATTTTAACAAATTGCTCCAATCCAGCATGCATACAATTTTGATAAACGACAAGGGCCGCGGCAGTTTTACCAACTCATCAAAATTTTTACAGTTAGTGGCGTCATCCAACAATGGCTTCTATCACGAGGCGAGTGGCGATGCATCCCTTAACGTAAAGAACGACGCAGACTATGAACCCAGTCTTCACCACGACTATGCAACTTCATTTCCAGAGAACCCCGGTGACCCCACAGTATACAGACCCCCAAAGATAGATGTTCCGCCACTCGACATTCCAAACACATTCTTTGGAGTTCCTGTAAGGGGAAAGAGCATCATATTCGTGATAGACAAAACAGGCTCAATGTCCAAAAAGATGATTAACTATATACCAGACATTGAGACATCCAAAAAATTCGGCCTTGTGTTGAAAGACACAAGCAAACTGGAGATCGCCAAGTTTGAGCTCAAAAAGATATTAATAAACCTCGCTGCTGGCACGATGTTTAATATCATATACTTTGACACAAAAGTTACCCCATTCAGCCATGTAATGGTACGTCTTGATCAGAATTCACTTGGAAATGCCATTCGTTTCATTGATTCAGCCACACCATCAGGAAAGACAGATATACATCAAGGCCTCATGACAGCGCTCAAGTGCACACTTGATCCGAACGGCCAGCCTCAAAAAGGGCTTGTGGATTCAATCTATCTCCTGTCAGACGGAGAGCCTACATCTGGCCTGAAGGATATTAACGAGATTGCAAGACAAGTCAGTGAGGTAAACAAATGGGCTCTAGTCAGCATAAATGGTGTCCTCATAAATGAACCATACAGCGCCTCGGCTGTCAGTCTGTTCAAGATGCTAACAAGGGCAAATAACGGACTCTTCGCTGAAGTCCTTGATAAACCTGCCCCAATGCGATAACAGCAGCATTTTTTTACATCTCTGAGGTTAATTGATATCATTCCTTCAATACCTGTTACACTCTAGGCAAGGGTAAAGAATATGCTTTACAAAAGGGTTGAAGACCTCGCTATTGGCAACTGTATTTACAACGTCTACCATCCAAAGACAGGTATTTTGCTTCTTACGCCAAACTACAAACTTGATGCGAACAACCTGAAGCAGGTACAGGAGACATTTGTAGACTTGGAAGTTGATGGTGTCTGGATATATACCCCCGGGCTGGAAGTCCTTGAAACTTTTTATTCAAAAGAACTTGATGAAAGCAAAAGAGTTTTCTATTCAACACTGAAGTGCGGCTTTATGACCGCTGATAAAAACGTTTGCCTTAGAAAAGGCGTTGATGTATTGACGCAAGCTGAGGCTATAAGGAGCCTCGCCCTTGGTCTCGAAAGCACCCCTTACCGCAATGCATTTATGGAACCCAGTCTTAGGTTTGGGGAAGGAGAGGAGTGGCAACGTATGGCCAGCCTGCGGTGCTACACTGCCCTCGCTATGGCGCTCGAAATGAGAATCTGGTTTTCCAACGAGCTTCGAGCAAGACTACAAGAATATAGACTAGATGATGCAAGAGTAAATTACTGCGCACTGGGTCTTGGATCACTTCTCGTGGATGTGAACGAGACATTCAAATCAGAGCATGCTAAAAAGATTATGGACCAACTTGAGGGCTGGCCTGTAGCCAGAGGTATAATAAAGCAAAGATGGCAGCGATGGGATGGCACAGGAAAAGGCAGTGAACAGGATAGAGGGCCTAAAAAAGGAAAGGAGATAAGTCCCTATACGAGACTGGTCAAGTTGATGGATGTATACAGCATGAAGCACGTTACGGAGAAAAAAGTGCCCGTGAGAGCGCTTTATGAATTAAAAACACAGGCGGGTGAACTTAAGGGACTGTTAGATCCAGAATGCCTAAAAGAATTTCTTAAAGTAATGCAACCTTTTGCCGTCGGTCACGAGGTAACACTTAACACCGACGAGACAGCTGCTGTTATCGCCTTTAACAACAGAGGCCGGCCATGCAAACCACTAGTAAAAATACTCAGAAAAGGCAAGAAGAGCGTCAAACCGTTTGATGTCAACCTCGACTCTGATAAGAGATTCATCGTGCGTTATGAGAATTACCGCGAGGATTGCAGCAAATACTATTACGAGCTCTAGCCCACTACTTGGATTTTATCTCCAGCCTTATCTCTGTGGCGTCGATAAGGCTCATGTCCACTGACTCTAATGTCATAGCTTGTTTTAGAGTCAACGAATAGTCCTTATAAACCCTGGAGTTATCGGTGATGATCTCACGTTTCCAGTCGGTATTGAAATATCTAAAGCGTATCTGGATCTCTAGCTTATCACTGCTGACATTGCAAAGCGTAACCACCCGCTTTCCGCCATTCACTTTAACATCTGACACTTCGAGTTTCCCCCCGAAAAGTCTAGTTCCCTTGGTAAACAGTTCACCATCTTTGCTGGCCTTGTCAACTGTTCCATTGACAGATTCAACTGTCTTCGCCTGCAACTTCTTTATAAGATCATCCTCATTGATATTTATCTTCGTCTTGTCTGTAGGGTTTGTCTTGTCAGTCATGCGGTTTGAAGGAGCGCTACATCCTACGAGCATCAAAAGAATCAATACTCTTTTCATTGTTTCACCTTTGAAAATTATTTGCTCAATTTCTGCTTTACATACTCTACTATCTGCTGAGTTGCCTTGGCTCTATCCTTAAAACCAAGCTTTCCTGTTACCGTAAAGCGCATCATTGGTGCATTTTTGAGTCCGAGCTGTGTGAGCGCCGCGTCCATAAGTTGCAGTTTCTCCTCGGTTACCAATATCTTGAAACTTGTAATATGGTCTTTTGATTTTATTTCCTCAAACGTGATTGGGTACAAAACCTCATGCGCCGTCGGTTTTCCGTCCCTAATTGCTAGTTTTGCGTCAAGTGGTGTAAGAGTTACATTCACCGCCTCGACTCCAATCCAGAACAGATCCCCATCTTTCTCTATTTCCTTGACGACTCCTATCCACGCCGTGCATTCCTCTTGAAACTCTATATTTGGGAGATTATTGCCCAGAAAGTGATACATAAATCCATAAAGTGCCTCACCAGATGTAATCGCCTCTTCGCGCTCCTTCTGCCCGTGTTTTTTTTCAGCAGAAGTTTTATCCATATTCTTATCGCCAGATACCTCTGTTGTAGTCCTAGCCGGAATCATAAGGACAAATGCCGCAAGGAGCACACATCTTTTTCCAATCACCTGTTTTGTATCACCCTTAGTTTTTACAAGCTGCATCTCTGCTAGACCAAGCTGTTCTACAGCAAAATAAATATTAAAAGTGAAATCAACTTGCCCCTTTTCCTTCCGATAAACTATGTCCGTAGCTGTTAATGTGTGATAAACAGGGCCGTCGATTGTAACTATGCGCAGTGAAAAGATTTGAAGAATTGTCGAGTCCCCCTTTTCCAAGAGCGCCATATCTGACTTGTCCAGTGTGGAAGCCGGTACAGAAACAGTGAATCTGTTTAGCTCATTTTGTTTAACTAGCACATCTATGAGTTCTACATTAGTAAAGCAATCAAAATTTGCAGGCGGGTTCGGTCTCTTCTCACCCGACTTTTCCGGGGGATAATCTTTCACTGGCATCAGATAAACAAAAGTGTCCTTGCTGTAAAGATCAGCAAGTTTGCTCTTTTTCATCTTTATCTCTTCTTCTTTCCCCGGCTGGTTTGGCTGTTTAATCTTGACGATCTCATGGTCCTTTTCTTCAGGTGTCTTGGGAATCCTAGGGTCTTTAACTTCCGGTCCTGTGCCTGGCTTACCGCATGCGCAAAAATCAGCAATTATACTGTATGAGACTGGCGTCCATTTTAAGGCGCGGTTCGAAGATACTCCTCTCATATATGTGCTGACATACTTTCCGACATCTTGATAGTGAAAATCTCCGTTGAATTTTGCGTCAAGTTTTTTCTTCTCAAGCTGAGCCTTGGCGCTCGCGTCTAATGTAATTGAATGCTCCTTGCTCTCTTTGCTGGATTCGTGATATTCAGTATCCATCTTAAAACTGGTAACTTCGAGTGAAAATGCTAGAACTACTTTGATTGAGATTGCATATCCAAAGTTGCAGTGATGAGCCCTGGATTCAGTCGTGTCGTTCGATTTTGGATACTGCACCTCAAAAAACCACACCCCTTGAACATTTCTCGCCTGATTCCACGCCGGACTCTCAATAGCATTTACAAGTTGATTCTCACTAAGAAAATACCCTTGATCATCTGGCACAAGCCAGTCTATCCCAAACACCCCGACCTTTTTGGCATATGCATATATCCAGTAATTTCCCTGAATTAGAGCCATAGAATGTACACACTTGCCGCACTCTGGACAGTCATGCGTTATAGACCGTGGAATCCAGCTTGGTACAGTAAGCACACGGCCCGGTTTCCATCCTTCCTTCTCCACTTCGACTTGTTTTTTATAACTTTCTGAGCTTATCACGTCTTTTGCATAATAATTATTGTGAGTGTCATATAATTTAGACAAGTCATGTTCCTGCTGTACAGAAGATACGAACAGCAGTATTGGAATTATAGAATACATATTGCTCCTTCCCAAAAACTTTACTTGAGGATTTCTTTAACCTTGCTAAACGTAGAACTAATCAGTCCTTTTTCAACGTTTATAGGCCTCCCTACAGATTTGGCAGAAAACTCGGTAGAAATCTCAGTTACAATGTTTACAGTCACAGTTTTGCCTGCCTGGATATTAACTTTTTCGACAGGGAAAAATGGCCCTTCATGACCATCGATTTGGAATTCACCTATCAAGTCACCTTTCGGGCCGACCCATTCCCTAACTCCTCCTGCCAGCACAAGGTATTCCCCCGGCTGAATACCGTCTATTGTAAATTTCTGATCTTTTGAGGTCCCGAAGAATACAGTGTCAGGATAACACGGTACCAGATAATAATTGCCATCCTTTGCAAGTTTAGCTAGAAAAATCCCTAGTCTTTTTTTCTGTGGGATGCCGCTCAGTTTATCGATAGCTCTCATCATCTCTGTAAACTTTAAACCGCCATATGTTGGATTAAATGTGCCCTCAATCGACCCGGATTCTTCTTTTTTTGAAGTGGTGAATACAATTTCTGTTGTTTTGTTAGGCTCGAACTTGAATATGGTATTTGGTCCTTGCTTTGGAAAGATTTTCTTAAATCCTTCTGTCATTACAATTGCCATGTACTCACCGGGAGGAAGTTTGTCCACTTGCCACGCACCCTCAGCTGTCGGTTGGAAGATAAACCTATGCTTTGGATACCCAAATTTTATATTCTCATCAAAACCTCCCTGTGTATAGTTAAAGACTACGGGCAAGAGATAGAGCTGTGCTTTTGTCTTGATCGCCTTGCCATTTTGATCAAGCGCAGTGGCAGAAAGTTTTGCGAGACCTTTTACCAGCTTTATTTCCTGCGTAACTGTCTCAAAAGGTATGTTGCCCGGCTTGAATACCACATAGGCAGTTAAATCACCATCCTTATTCTCGAAGAGGGCCTTGGAATCGCCCTTAAAGAATGACTCCTCGATGTATCCTTTAGTTAGATTTACCCTGGTCTTAGGTTCAGGATCAAAAAACCTACTAACAGAAATGCTATAGACATCATCTACCGGTTTGCCGTCAAATGTAAAGTTATATTTTATTTTATAAGCAGCCCTTTGAATCTTTAATTCGCCCAAATCCATGTCTTTACCTTTCTCCACAAACATCCTCCGTGCGACATATCCACCCGTCTCGCGTGTAATTCCCAACATCATTTCATCTGATTTTCTATATTCGGCTGCATAATACTTTGTGAGCGGGATGTAACAATACCAAGCGTCTGACTCCACCCTAAACGAAAATTTTCCACTCTTATCTGTCTTTATAGTTTTATATGGGGTATCCTTCTTT
>SBBU01000064.1 GCA_005239585.1 Planctomycetaceae bacterium | reverse complement strand
TGCCTATGATGAGCTAATGAGGATGAGGATATAAAATCCAATGTAACAATGGTGTCACTATTTTGCCAATTCGACCGAACAGTTGTATTGGCAGAGTTTTTTGAATTTTTATGAGATTTATATTTCTTCAATTACTTGAGCATGGATTTTCTATATGCTATAATTACATTTATCAAGGGGGAAGACTTAGAGGGAGGGGAAGATGAACGACTTTTTCAAGCGTCTAGCTTCTAATATCAATTCAATGTGGGGTAATCTGACCGCAGGCCAAAAATTCGGTCTTGTTTTTTTAATTTGCATTATGATCGGGGGACTTGTATGGCTTGCTACACCTGCCAAGACATCTGATCTTGCCCGTATCATCGGGCCTGAAGAAACCATTGAGGTTAGGGCACAGGTTAAGGCAAAGCTTGATGAAAAGAACATACGATATACCATCGAGAATCAGTCAATACTTGTTCCCAGACAAGATGCTGAAAAAGTGATTCTTGATCTTGCAGCTGATGGTATCTTTGGGGACGAGCAGATATTCAAGTTTTTGAAAGAAATAGATCTCACTGCTACAAAATGGCAGCAAGAAAAGAAGTGGCAAGTCGCTTTACAACGAAAAATCGAGTCCATGATCCGTCACCATAATGCAATAAAAGATTGCACACTTCAGTTAACGCCGCCGTCAGAGGCTAAGACCTTAGGTTTTCAGGGTAAAGATGGTTCAGCTGCCATAGTTCTTACTTTGAAACCTAATAAGACATTATCCACAAGACAATTAAAAGGAGTTGTAGATATCGTTGCTGCTTCTTCAGGTTTAAGGGCTTCTGATGTCCGTGTCATGGATTCGATGGGGAGACTCTATCGCTCACCAAAAGAGGATGAGGATTGGCATTCTGCGGCGGGCCGTCGCGAAGCTGAAGAGGAACATGTTAGATGGCTTGAGGGACAAGTATTAAAAGTACTTCAACATTATGGAGAGGTCTATGTAGCAGCTACTGTAAAACTCTCAGCAGAGTCATCATTTGAAAAGCGTGATAAAAGAGTCCCTGATGAGACAGTTGACATTTCAAAAGAAGAGAAGATAAAAAAAGAAAAATCAGAAAGCGGCGGAGGTCCCCCGGGTATAAAAGGAGCGGAATCAACTAGTGATAGCACCACTACAAAAACAGATTTGAGTGAAAAGGAGACAAAGCTGAAAACTGTAAGTAGTACGGTTTATACAGAAACCAAGAAACCACCAGGGGATGTTATGGATCAGAGTGTTTCTGTTGTTATTCCTGTAGTTGCAGATGATCCAAACGTAAACATTGACAAGGAAAAGGACAAAGTAAAAGCTCTAATTGAAAATGCAACTTTGACAAAAAAAGAGAAAATTTCTGTTGAAATGCATCCTTTTAAGAAGATGCCTGAAACTGTTACACAGGTAACTACATTGGACAAGGCGACTGAGCTGTTAGATAAATATGGTGGAACAGTGCTACTTGGTTTGCTATCTCTGATCTCATTATTTATGCTCTTTAGGCTTGTTAAGAATGTTTCAACCAAGCCTAAGACGCTAGTTGAAACACAGACTATGCCTATTTCAACACCTGTTGTAGCCATACCACAAATTACATTGCCACAAGAGGTTTCTCCGGAATTTCAGGCGATGAGAAATTCTATACAGGAAATGGTTAATAGGAATCCTCGTGCTGTTGCAGGTGTATTAAGAAAGTGGGTTTTTGAATAGGACTACAATGCCAGAAGAAAAAATTGTTGGTATTAGGCGCTCGGCAATCCTGCTCGTGTCACTTGAGCAAGAGATTGCTTCAAAGATTTTAGAACAACTCGATAAAGAAACAATGGAAAGGGTAGTTCTCGAGATTGCCAAGCTTGAAGGAGAAGCGCCAACTAAAGAAGAACGAGATAGAGTTATGAAGGAATTCTATAATATCTCCTTGGCTCATCAGTACATAGAGCAGGGTGGTATAGACTATGCAAAACAACTGCTTGAGAAGATACTGCCACTGGATGAAGTCAGAAGGATTATAGATACTATACAGCTTTCAATGGAGTCAGCACCATTTGGTTTTCTTAACAGAGCAGATATCAAAAATTTGATAGGGTTCATTCAAGATGAGCATCCTCAAACAATTGCCTTGATAATGGCTTATCTGAGCCCTAGTCAGGCTGCTTCAATTTTAGAGGCTCTACCTCTTCGGAAACAACAGGAAATTATAAGACGACTAGCGACAATGGAGCATACGAGCCCGGATGTTGTTCAGCAGGTAGAAACGGCGCTGGAATCTAAGCTTTCTCAGTTCGTTACCTCGGACCTCAGAAAAACAGATGGTATCAAGGCAACTGCTGAGGTCTTGAACCTTGTTCAGCGTTCAACAGAACGATCAATACTTGAAGGACTTGAAGAAGAGAATCCGGAAATGGTGGAGCAAATCAAAAGACTTATGTTTACTTTCTATGATATTTTGAGAGTAAATGATAGAGGCATCCAGAATCTTTTACAGCATATTGATAGAAATCAGCTGGCTCTTTCATTAAAAACTGCGTTGCCTGAGCTGAGGGAAAAATTCTTTAAGAATATGTCTAAACGAGCGGCAGAGGATACCAAGGAAACAATGGAGTTCATGGGTCCTGTAAAGGTGTCTGATATAGAACAGGCACAACAGGCAATTGTTGAGGTTGTGAGAAAATTAGAAGAGGAAGGTCAGCTATTGATAGAGGGAAGAGCGGGAGCAGAGGAGATTATTGTGTAATCTATGGCGCGATATCAATTTCTAGAGTTTGAAAGAGAAGCAGTTCGTATCTTGGATGATGCAAAGAAGGAGGCGGCATCAATAATTGATAATGCAAAGGTGTTATTAGACGAGGAGAAACGCCGCTCCAGAGATCTTGGTTTCCAAGAAGGGGTCAAACTAGGCATTGCCCAATCACAAAACCAGCTAAATGAGATGAGGAGTATAATTCAGAGGATTGAGAGAGGAATAGAGGATCAAAAATCAGATTTTTTAAAAACGATAGAAGATGACACTGTAAAACTAGTTTTTGAAATGGCTGAGAAAGTTGTAGGACGAGAGGCTCATAAAAACAAAGAGGTATTGATCAATAACTTGAATAAGGCATTATCTTTAGTGATTGACGCAACAGGAGTGCAAGTTCTTGTAAGTTCAAGTGATTATTCTGTACTGCGTCCTCTTATCGAGAAAATCCAGCAAGACAAGCCAGGGATCACAATTGAACAAGATCCATCCCTATCGAAAGGTGACTGCCTCGTTCGTACTCGACGAGGTCTGATTGATGCAACTATAAAAACTCAATTGGAGAAACTAAAACAAGCAGTTTTTAGTGAAAAGAAGACAGATGTTTGAAAGATTACGAGAATCAATTGCCACTGAAGAGACGATTAGGCAGAAAGGTTCTGTTAGCAG
>SBBU01000218.1 GCA_005239585.1 Planctomycetaceae bacterium | reverse complement strand
CTTCGTTCCCTTTACACCAACCTTGGTTGGGTCCATGGGGTCCGTGGAATGTTCGGCTGTAATACCGGGAAGAATCCTCCAGTCCCATACAGGAAAGATGTCAAGATATTCATCTCCTGAAAGCATTATGTATGTAACACCGTCTGCCATATGATGCGATTTTGTTCCCTCGTCGTTTATAGACTCTGAGCATTTGAGGCGATTTGATGACATTCGGACTGATGTATAATATTCCTTTCTGTGATGTGTCATCATGTCTGCTCTCCAGAAATGTCTATTTCCATGGAGAGCGTTTTTATCAGTTGATTTTCCATTGAGCCTTTCATAAAACTGGGTGAATTCATCCTTTCGCGTTTCATTGGCTTTAGCCATCCATTCACAGACCTCTACAAGTGATCTGGCGCTTTTCTTGGGTTTCCTTGATATCTCACGTCCTAAAACACCATAGTCAAACTCTCCGCCTCTGGTCATCCACTGTTGCCCATCTAGGATATATCCTGAAAGTATTTCTAGTCTTTCCTTTGGGCATTCGAAGCGAGTTCCCTGTGCAAAGTGGACAAATCGAGCACAGTCGTAAGAAAACCCCTTTCCATAACCTCCTGAATAGAGCAGAGGGCCGTGCTGATAAAAACTAAAGTCTGTCTTGATGCCATCTTCACTTGCTTTTGTTATCCTGATCTCCTGGTACATCCTCTGGAAGGCCTCAGAGACCGTATCTGGAGAATTCTCAAGACATCCGCGGACAATCTGGATTGTCACCCCCCATACGAGGTTCTGGCCCGTCCACTTGGCCCACTTGGCACGTTTCATTACCTCAATGCCCTTTTTCATGAGTTCTTTTGGCAGGTGCTTTTCCATCAGTAAAAGTATCCTGCCCATGTGTTCTGGGGTTCCGACCTGCGTCCACCACCAGCTTTTTGGATTTTTGATGTCCTTTGTGCACCAGTAATCCAAGGCCAGTATGATTTTTTCTTTGAGCTTTTTGTCTTCATAGAGATCATTTCCCTTTTGTATGTACGCATCTGCCATTGCCATGACCCGTGAAAGATGCCCGATAGGCAACCAGATTGTAAGTGACTGATCCGCGTAATTGACCCCCTTCCAACTTCCGTCTGGCTCTAGTGACTCCATGTGTATCCTTGCACTTTTTGATATCTCTGCAAGTTTTTTGTCGTCTGATTTTGTTGGCATAAGATATTCATAAATTCGCTGTTTTACAATCTGTAGATCGTCCAAGGGAGGATTGGTATTGGGTGTGGTTATGCACGAGATGACAAGTAAGAGTGAAATTATAAGGGTTTTTCCTAGTCTCATGCTTTTATGACGTTGGGGTATTTACCTACTATAGCGTTTCTGGTATCCAGAACAAGCCTAGAGTTTTTAGCTATGAAATCATAATCGAAGAGCGAGTGATCGGTTACGATAACAGCCGCGTCCTGAGAGGCAAGGAATTTTTTATCAAGAGGTTTTGAAAACAAGTTAAAGTGTTTAAAATGGCGCATTTTGGGGAGTTTGGGGACAAAGGGGTCGTTGTATGATAGCTTGGCATCTTTTTCATGCAGGAGCTCCATGATTCTAAATGCTGGCGATTCGCGGGGATCGTCAATATCTTTTTTGTAGGCAACGCCTAAAATGAGGATCTTCTTTCCCTTTAGATTTCCAAGGTGCTTTTCAAGTTTTCCAACCACATAGTATGGCATCTGGGTGTTTATCTGGCCTGCAAGTTCTATAAAATGTGTTGTAAAGTCAAATTCGCGGGCGCGGCAGGAGAGATAGAATGGATCTAATGGCACGCAATGTCCCCCCCAACCAGGACCGGGATAGAAGGCTTGGAATCCAAAAGGTTTTGTCTTGGCTGCCTCGATTACTTCCCAGACGTTTATGTTCATCCTGTCAAAGAGCATTTTGAGTTCATTAACAAGCGCAATGTTTACGGCTCTATAGACATTTTCCATGATCTTACATGCCTCCGCGACATCACAGCTTGATACTTTGATCACATCGTTGCAGATTTTTCTGTAGAAAGCGGTCGCATGTCTTGAACTTTCTTCATCGCAACCGCCTACAACTTTTGGGATTGTCTTTTGCGTATAGTTTTTGCTCCCCGGGTCCTCTCGCTCAGGCGAAAAGACAAGAAAAAAATCTTTGCCGCAGGCAAGCTTTGCCTTTGACAGTATGGGCAGGACAATTTCTCTTGTTGTCCCGGGATAGGTAGTTGATTCAAGTGATACAAGCTGACCCTTACGAAGGTTTTTTGCTATTGTCTGTGCGGTGGCCTTGATGTATGAAAGATCTGGCTTGCCATCGAGTGTAAGAGGGGTTGGAACACAGATGATGATTACATCTACCTCTTTGAGCCTTGTAAAATCAGAGGTCGCGCTGAATCTTGTTGCTAGTTTTTTCAAGGCCTCTGAAGGAACAGACATGATATATGATTCACATTTGTTGAGTTTTGTGACCTTGGAATCATCGATATCGAAACCTATTGTCTTGAAACCTGCCTCTGCAATGATTTTAGCAAGTGGAAGCCCTACATAGCCTAGACCAATAACTCCTACCCGGGCTTGTTTGGATTGGATGAGTTCTGGTAATTTAGGCCGTCTATCAAAATGCGATTCGGCTTTGCCGAATCGCTGTCCCGCTCTTTCTTCGAAAGAGCGGGACGAGCCGAATGGCTCATTTTGATAGCGGCCTTTACTCATTGAGGACGTCTGTGAGTATCCCCATGGCGATGTCTACGTGATCTTTCTCAACGATGAGAGGTGGAACAAACCTAATTGTGCTGTCGCCGCAGCCTAGGATAAGCAGACCTTTTTCAAAGCACTTGTTGACAATTAATTCTCTATAGTTGTGATCTGGCTCTTTTGTTTTCCTGTTCTTCACAATCTCGATGCCCTGCATCAAGCCAAGCCCTCTATGATCGCCAATAAAATCATATTTGGATGAAATCGCTCCTAGTTTCTTGTGTAAATAGTCACCCATTTTTTTTGCATGCTCCACGAGTCCATCCTGCAGGATTTCAATTGTCTTAAGACACGCAACTGCTGAAAGAGGATTGCCTCCAAAGGTATTGGAGTGAGCGCCTGTCTCCCATTTGCAGATCGATTCTTTTGCCACCATTGCCCCCATTGGCATTCCTGCTGCAATGCCTTTGGCGAGGCAAATGATGTCTGGCTCTACACCCCAGTGCTCGATTGCAAACATCTTACCTGTGCGGCCGAACCCTGTCTGAACTTCATCCACAACTAAAAGTATTTTGTGTTTGTCACAAATTTCGCGTAGTTTCTGAAAATATCCATCAGGGGGTACGACGTAACCACCTTCACCTTGAATAGGTTCGACGACTATTGCAGCTACATCCTCAGGCGGTGCTACCTTGGTGAATATCCAGTCTTCGATGTAATCAATGCAGGCGATAGCGCAAGATTTTGGTTCTAGGTTGAAGATGCATCTGTAGCAATAGGCATAAGGGACGTGTGTGACCTCGGGGAGCATAGGTGAGAAATGGCGCCTGTGTACGGCCTTGCTTGCCGTAAGACTGATTGCCCCCATTGTCCTTCCATGAAATGCCCCTATGAATGAGATTATCCTGGGTCTGCCTGTGGTGTAGCGCGCAAGCTTTATCGCTGCCTCTATTGCCTCTGCCCCTGAATTTGCAAGGAACGCCTTCTTTTTGAATCGCCCAGGGGTTATTTGGCAAAGTTTTGCACAGACATCAGGTATGAGTTTGTAATAAAATACAGTTCCTACAGCATGTATAAATTTCTTGGACTGTTCATGGATCGCTTCTATGATCGCAGGATGAGAGTGTCCGAGTGAATTAACAGCGACACCAGCGACAAAATCGAGGTATTTATTACCATCAACGTCCCATACCCACATCCCGCTGCCATGATCTGTTACTAGTGGGTATGCCCTGGGATATGATGGGGATACAAACTCACGATCTTGTTCCAGTACCTTCTTTGCCTTTGGCCCGGGTGGTTTTACCTTTATCTCTGGTTTCACAATATTGGCAGTATACAAATAAATCTTCCCCTTGCCAAATTATTTGCGTCCAGTCAATCCTTCGGCTACCTCGTACTTCCGTACGGGGCGGCTCTAATGAGCTCGCCAAAGTCTTCCCCTTCGACACGGCTTAGGGTGGTGAAGTCGAACCGCTCAGAATTGAACCCTCGCTGAGCTCTGGCTCCATCTCATACTACATTTGTGCTGGGTTTTTTGAGCGGCACAGTGTAAACTTTTCATACGTAATATGCTGGTGCCGTATTTCGTAAATTCGTTGGGAAAATTCTTTAGGAAATTCCTCAACGAATGCCCTCGTGGCACCCGTAATTGTTCAAAAATGTGTGGGAAAAGTTTTAAAATCCATTTCTCGAGCGTAAATCTTCATTTTATAAGCTCGAGCACAGATCTTTTAACAATTACTG
>SBBU01000053.1 GCA_005239585.1 Planctomycetaceae bacterium | reverse complement strand
GTTTCAAGAGGACAGAGAAATAAAAACACAAGTTCTTGATTTCAAGATATAGTTACAATACAATAATCTCCTGTGAAAAAGGGTGCTCATCCTGAATACAAAGAGGCTGTAGTAACGTGTGGTTGTGGGGCTACATTCACGACTCGATCGACCAAGCCAAAGATAAATGTCGAAGTCTGTAATATGTGCCACCCGTTTTTCACAGGCCATCAGAAGTTTATAGACACTGCAGGCCGAATCGAAAAATTCGAGAAAAAATGGGGAAAACACACACCTAAAGAACAGAAGAGTCAACAGTCCTCATAATTACCGTTTGTTATGCAGAAAAAACTGGAAGAGATATTGCATCGTTTTAATGAGATAGATCGGCTGATCGAGCAAAAGCCAGAACTGACGTCGACACTTATGCGGGAGCGAGGCAAGCTTTTCAAGATAGTAACTAAATACAATGAGCTAAAAGATGTTCAGAAGAGAATTGAGGAGACAAGGCATCTCCTGGGTGATAAAAGTGAAGATTTGAGAAAAATGGCAGAAGATGAATTGAAGACATTGTCAACCAAAGAAAGCGAGTGTTCCATGGCCTTGGAAGAAGTCTTGCTAGAAGATACTGAAAAGATGAACAGAGGGGTTATAGTCGAGGTCAGACCCGGAACAGGCGGAGAAGAGGCAGCCCTTTTTGCATCAGATCTTTTGAGAATGTATACCAAGTTTGTCGAGAGATCCGGACTCAAAATGGAGATCATTGACCTAGCCTATACCGACCTCAAAGGCCTGCGATATGCTATTTTCTCAGTAGAGGGAGATAATACATACAAGCTTTTAAGATTTGAAAGCGGTACACATCGGGTTCAAAGGGTACCTCAAACAGAGGCGTCTGGACGCATCCATACCTCAGCGGCTACAGTCGCTGTCCTTCCACAAATAGATGATGTTGAAGTTGAAATCAAAAAAGAGGAACTAAAAATAGAAACACTTCGGGCTGGCGGCCCGGGCGGTCAGCATGTTAATAAGACAGATTCTGCAGTCAGGATTACACACCTCCCTTCACAAATCGTAGTTTTCTGCCAGACAGAGCGTTCACAGCATAGAAATAGAGATCTGGCTATGAAACTTCTCAGGGCCAGATTGTTTGATCTCAAGGAGCAGAAGCTGCACACGGAGAGATCACAAATGAGAAAGAGTCAGATTGGCACAGGTGATAGATCAGAAAAGGTGCGCACATACAATTTTCCTCAGAATCGTGTTACTGATCATAGAATCGAATTTACATTACACAAGCTTGACGAGTTTTTAGATGGCAATATTATGGAGCTTATAAAGAAACTGGATGAAGCTGATAGAAAAAAGAGGCTTACATTAAACAGTGCAAATACATAGGTTACGCACAATTATGAAGGCCAGAGCTAGAGATATAGTTAGTTACATAGATGACAGGCTCCGTAAAGCCGGGATAGAATTTCCTGAACTTGAGGCTGAAATTATAACAGCCAATTTGTGTGATATATCTAGAGAACAATTGCTTGCACGCGATGAAATCACAATTGAACCAAAGACTTTAGATTCAGTTCTGCGTACGCGCGCGGGCAGGTACCCTCTTCAGTATCTAATAGGTTATGCAGATTTTTTCTCGTTAAGGTTTCAGGTCACGCCAGAGACTCTTATCCCAAGGCCTTCAACAGAAACTCTGGTGGAAAAGGCAATTGAAATAATAGGGGACAAACCAATGCTGTTGTTGGATGTTGGTACCGGATGCGGAAATATTGCTATAAGCATCCTTGCAAATTGCAAGAACTGTCGAGCTGTTCTTTCTGATATCTCATTCGAGGCGCTTAAAGTTGCCAAGGAAAATTCAAAGATGCACGATGTTTATGACAGAGCTATGTTTGTTAAAGCAAACATGCTGCAGGGTTTCAAACGCAGCTTTGAACTTATCTTATCTAATCCACCCTATATAAAATCTTCTGATTTATCCTCCCTCCAACCAGAAGTTAGACATGAACCTCCAGCAGCACTTGACGGCGGCACAGATGGTCTAAAATATGTAAATATCTTGCTCAATAGTACATGTTATCTGAAACAGGATGGGCATATACTGATTGAGAAGGGTTATGACCAGCACTTGACCGGTTTAAGGATGCTGCCGGATCTTGCAGATGTAGAGCGAGTAATATGGATCTAAATAAAAAATCTGAAAGAGACGCGATTGATATGAAAACATTCGTAAACTCTCTCAAGACATCTGGCAACACAGACATCATAGATATCACTAGAGATGTCCAACAGAGATTAACAGAATCAGGATTTGTTGCAGGGATATGTAATGTCTTTGTTGTTGGGTCTACTTGCAGTGTCACTACGGTGGAATTCGAGCCTGGGTTAGTCAAAGACCTTAGAGAGGTTTTCGACAGGCTTGTGCCGCAGGCGAAATATTATCACCATCATGAACGGTGGGGTGACGATAACGGTCATGCGCATGTCAGGGCCTCTTTGTTAGGTCCAAATATCAGCGTTCCTTTCATGGATAAAAAACTCTATCTTGGGACGTGGCAGCAAATAGTCTATGTAGATTTTGATACTCATCCAAGAGAGAGGGATTTCGTGATTCAACTTGTAGGCAAGTGATGCCTACAGGCCGCTATTAAAATGTGATTCGGCAATGCCGAATCGCGTCCCAGCCCTTTGCGCGAGGGCTGGGAGGGCCTAAAGGCTCATTTTGATAGGCGGCCTAAATACGCAAAAACCAGTAATTGTTAAATTATGTGTGCTCGAGCTTATAAAATGAAGATTTACGCTCGAGAAATGGATTTTAAAACTTTTCCCACACTTCTTTGAACAATCACAAAAACCAGCCTGCGTTGACTTTTGCTGGGCTTTATGTAATATGTAGTTGAATAGAGTTCTGGGAGAGAAAATGACCAGAGGTGAATTTAATTTAATCCTTGAAAAGGCAGATAAGGACAAGGCAGCAAAGGCCGTACGGGACTTTGCAAGGATATTTTCGATGGATGAGAGGGCAGCCGCATGCATAATAGGATCTTCTCCGATTCAGATTGCAGACGGGTTAACCCGACAGGAAGTTAAAGCAATAATCGACAAGCTTAAAGAGCTTTCCAAGTCAGGCCTTGAGTTTAGGATAACTGTTAGAGATCCGAAGAAAATTCCTCATGTGAACTGGCCGCAAAGACCCCATTTTACTGCTGGGTGGACTGGTGCCAATGGCATCGCCTTCGATTGGCAAGACCTTGCTTTTGTCTGTCCTTCATGTGGAGAGACATTTCTCTTCAAACGCATGGGAAAGATTGCATTTCATACTGAAAAAGAGGAAAAAACAGACGCTCTTGGTAAAAAGCCGAGGATTCAGGCGGCAACGCCAATTAGCAAACCTCTATCTGAGGAATC
Source organism: Planctomycetaceae bacterium (assembly GCA_005239585.1). Next base: position 11,885 of record SBBU01000053.1, on the reverse strand, counting down.
AGAAGAAATTGCTTTGGGTGAAGCAATTGACATCGGTATATCTCCGCCAGTACAGGTCGAGGAGATTCAAGTCGTTTCACAGAATCCTATAGATAATAGAGAGACGGAACAGGATCTAGAGTCTTCCAGTGGCGATTCAAAAGAGAAAACTGAAAAGGTAGAAGTGTTTGATGCCGTTGATGTTGTAGAGCCGCTTCCGTTAGAAATGGAGGATGGCGGTGAACCTAAAGAGGATGTAGTTATGGAAGAGGTAATAGAGGAAGTCCCGCTTGAAGAGCTTCCTCCATTAGAACCTGTGGGAGATAGTCAGGCAGTTAATATTTCATCCGAGACGGCACTCATTGAGAAAGCCAAGGCTCAGGCGAAAAAGGGCGAAGCTGGAACGGATGGCGGTAATGATGGGCTATATAATGTGTTCATAACAAATACCCGTGATTCAGGCAGAAAAGAAGAGGTGGTAAAACTTGTGTCACAGACAAGGGGTATCTCAACAGATGAAGCACGTAAATTGTCAAGCAGGATGATGATCCCAGCCGCTAAGAATTTGCCGAAATCCAAGGCAGAGGATGTTCTTAACCAGTTCAAAAAGCTAAAGATCACAGGCCGGATAACGCGCGCTATTCCTACCTCATCTGCAGACGACAAGTAAGAGTCGTGTCGGGGGAAATCTAGTTGTTCAAATATTATTCAGTTGGATAAAATACCAGTGGACCGAAGTAGCGTAACGATACCTGCACGACTGAACGGTCTATTCAAAAGTGCCGCTGGCGGCACATTTGTTTTCGCTTGGCAAGGGAGTTATCTATGAGCTTTTTAGAGTTTCCCAGCTTTCGCCTAAATGCCTGCCCTGTTATAATGTGGTAATGATTTTCATGCCAGGGTAGCTCAAAGGCAGAGCAGCGCTTTCGTAAAGCGCAGGTTGTGGGTTCGATTCCCATCCCTGGCTTTTAAACAAAGTACTTGATAATTATCGCGAGCGTACACGGTAGACAGGAAAGTGCGGTTGTGAGTTCAATCTTTACTGACCACTCTCTGACAGGTACGGGGTTTTGAGTTTAGCGTGGGGAGGAGTAAAGTGTCATATACTGGGAGAAAAAAACGGCGGACGTCCGCCGTTTTTTTTCAAGCTTGCGCATAGGGATAGGGTAAACCAATGATCATATCTATTTTAAAATTCCGTGACCTGTCAGGACCACTGTCGACCAGACAAATATTGGCTTGGCTTGAAAAACATCCATAGTCAAATTAATCTTGTGATTCATGAACACTGATACGGTATTCATCTATATTGGTGCATTTGTTTTTCTCGTGGGAATCATAATGCTTTACATCGCAAGGCGAAAAGATGCTAATAATTGGATAATTCAAAAGGCGACGCCAATGCCGCTTTCGCTGGTAAATGTCAGGGATGACGTCTGGATAAGCGGCAGGGCAGCGGCGGATAATCCACTTGTAATTCCGCATTTTGCCAAGTCAGCAATTTATTATTCCTACAAATTCGAAAAGCATGTGATGAAAACGCGGACACATAGGGATTCGAAAGGCAATCTTCGGACGGAAACATACTACGAGTGGGAAACAAGGGATCAGAAAGAGGAGGGTATAAATTTTCAGATAGCAGATCGAAATTTGGCCATAAAAGTAAGAATATCAGAGGCAAAACTGGATGATCTTTATAACACCGGTTATGCTTACGAAGGTACAGATCGACGTTATAGCGCCCGATACCTCCCTTGTCCGTGCGGCGTCTCAGCAGTCGGATCAGTTTCTGAAAAAAAGGAATATCTTGAACCTTATGAAAATATACCGCTTGTAGTGACCACAAGGCCGAGAAAGGAGTATGTTGATGGATTGGAAAAGTCTGAAAAGCTGCTCAGGATTTTTGGCAACGTGGCACTCCTTGGGGGCATTTTTATGATATTTTACGCCTTGGGTGCCCAAGTCCTTCAAGGTCACGCGAGTCAGACACAGCGTTTAATAGCAAGCGGCACTTTGGCCCTGCTTATCTTTCTATCCATGTGGACAACTCAAATCTATAATATGTTAGCATCGTACAGGATACGGGTTCAAAATGCCTGGGCACAGATCGAAGTCGATATCAAGAACCGATTTGATCTCATCCCAAATCTGGTTGAGGTCGTAAAGGGTTTAACAAGTCATGAGAAGGAACTTTTTGAAGATATTGCAAAAAAGAGGTCAGATTATTTAAATCAGGGGATGAGAGACAGGGTTAATACGGCAGGTTCTCTTGAAGGCCAGTTCCATAGGCTTGTTGTGGTGGTTGAAAAATATCCTGAATTGAAGTCAAACGAATCATATTTGTATCTTCATAAACAGCTTGTGGCGCTGGAGGAAAAGATTAGTTATGGCAGGACCTTTTTTAATGAGGCAGTCACGGAGTATAATAGACTGGTAGAAACAATTCCTCATACCCTAGTGGCAAAGCTATTTAGATTTAGATCGTCACCTTTTTTGAATTCAGCAGGAGATGCCTAGTTTTTCAAACAGACATCAAGTCAGCTACGACACTCTACATGAAGGTGGCGTCAAAAGTTGAAACGTTTCAACTTTTAAGTTGAACGAAAGATTAGGGCTCAAGTCCGTATTGTTTGAGTTTTCTGTAGAGTGTTCGTTCGCTTATCTCCAGTATCTTGGCTGTCTCTTTACGGTTGCCGTCGGTCTTGGAAAGCACCTTTATGATGTGTTGCTTCTCGATTTTCTCCAGAGAGAGTGATTGTTCATTATTTGCGCTTTCCCTATATTTTACTTCAGTAGGGAGATCAGATGGATCTATAATGTCTTTTTCTACAATAAGCACCATTCTTTCAATAAGATTTCTCAGCTCTCTGACATTGCCCGGCCAGCTATATTTTTCCATGGCTTTTATGGCCTCCTGTGACAGGCTTCTCGGTCTAAGTGTTTCTTGAGAGATAATATCGATAAAATAGCGTGCTAGTGGCTCTATGTCTTCTGTACGATCGCGAAGAGGGGGTAAATGAATCACTAGGGTGTTTAATCTATAAAAGAGGTCCTCTCGGAATTTTCCTTGCTTTGCAAGTGTAACTGGGTCACTGTTTGTGGCAGCGATTATTCTTGCGTCTGAAAAGAGGCTGCGGGAACCTCCAATCCTCCTGAATTCGCCGCTTTCAAGGACTCTTAATAGCTTTGTTTGAATTGCCGGGCTCATCTCACCAATTTCATCCATGAATAGTGTGCCTCTATGTGCAATCTCGAATAAACCCCTGTGGGAGTCCATGGCACCTGTGAATGCCCCCTTTTCATGACCGAAGAGTTCGCTATCTACAAGAGTATCAGGAAGTCCGCCGCAATTGATAGGGACAAAAGGCCCCCTTGCTCTTATACCCTTCATGTGAATTTCCTTTGCAACAAGTTCTTTTCCCGTGCCGCTCTCGCCAGTTATTAGAACTGGCGAATTTGAGCGAGCAGCCTTTTCGACCATCTCCAGTGCCGTCTTCATGGCAGAGCTTCGCCTGATTATCACTGGAAATCTCCCACGCATTAGTCTTGAGGCTGCAAGTTGCTGTCTGGTAGCTGCTGCCTTATCTGCTGCTTTTTTAACAGAGCCTATGAGTTGATCAAAATCTATGGGCTTTGCTATATAATCAAACGCCCCCAGTTTGATTCCTTCTACTGCTACTTCTAAAGATTTACCGGCGGTCAGGATAATGACCTCCGACAATGCAGAAAGTGTGCGAACTTGGCGCAGTACGTCTAAACCACTTTGATCAGGGAGCATAATATCCAGAAGAATAATGTCGTAATCTCGCTTTTGAAATTGTTCCATCGCTCCCTTGGCGGTAGTTGTCTGTGTAACAGAGAATCCTGCTCTTTCGAGTCTTAGCTTTACAATTTCATTTATGCGCTTGTCGTCTTCGACTAGGAGTACTGTTGGAGAAGACATGCTACAAACCACTAATAATTGAAATTCCTTCCTGGACGTTAGCTGCAAATTTGAGAAGGCGGGTGATACCAAGTATTTCAAATATTTCTTTGAGTTCATCAGGAGTTGATACAAAAACAATCTCCCCTTTGTTTTTAACCGCCTCACTTGACATTGCTACCAGAATGCCAAATCCTGAACTTGAAATATAAGAAGTATCCTTTAGGTTAATTATGATTTTATATATCTTACTCTCGAATAGTTTTGATATCTCGTCCGCAACGATGGAGCAGTTCTGTCTGTCTATCGAACCTTTGATGTCCAGCTGAGCGACACCTCCATTCAAAAGCTTGCGATTTACCTTTGCACTCTCGTTCATATATCTTTGTCCCGCCTTTTTAGGATGCCCTGTAATCGGCACAAGTGAACTCTACCATATTTTATTGTTCCTTTCACGAGGAATTAGATCCTCCTGAAAGGGCGGGGTTTAATTCAGGCAATAATAGTTTGTTTTTTGACCTAGTCAACCCTTGCGCTTGCTTGCCGGTCGGGCAGTACGAGCAGTGGGCTGGTGCCTTATTTCACAAAGGACTCGTGAGATACGTTACTAGGATGCCTTGTGATGAATAGGTTAGTGATTACAGTGGTTATTTCAGCGGCCATTGTCTGGATCGTGTTTTTAGTATTTTCTGGGACAATTCCTTCTCCTCTTGCCCACATTCATTATTTGACTTACCGAATGGGATATCATTCAAGAATAGCCGATAATGCAATAATGGAATAATTTGTCTCTCTTCGGACACTATATATACGAAAATATGAACTTGCGGTCGCTATACGAGGAGCTTGTAAGAAAGTATTCTGCTGATCTTTATCGGCTTGCGTATCGTTTGTGTGGAGACCGTGATGCTGCTGAGGACCTCGTTCAAGAGACATTTTGTGAGGCGTGGAGGTCTCTTTCTGGACTGAGGAATCAGTTAGCTGCAAAAGCTTGGCTTTTGCAGATACTTAGATATCAATACAGCCATTGGATCAGGACAAGAAAGAGACACCCTTCAAAGCTTGTCAATCCGGATGAACTAGAAGGAATAGCTGGTGAAATCCATTTAGATCTTGAGATGTTAAACAAGGATGAACCTCTCCAGAAGGCCTTGGATGCCCTCGATCCTGAGTTCAAGGGGATCTTTCTCTTGGTCTTTTTAGAAGGTTGGAGCTGCCGTGAAGTTGCACAGAGACTAGATATCCCACTTGGCACAGTGCTTTCTCGCATACACCGAACCCGTGTTTTTCTGAGGGAATTCATAAAGAGATATGATTCTCTCCAGCCAGATGACTTGGGATGGATTGAGAAGGGTAGTTTATAAATGTTGAGTGAAAAAGATAGGTTAAGATCTGCAATGGGAGAGGCTGCAAGCCTGCCGCCTGAGGATCCAATCAGACGGCAGATAGAGGCGGATATAGCTCGTCAGGGTGAATGGGCGGAGAAAGAATGGCTTGAGCTCCTTGCACAAGACGAGCATTTTCGCATAGCCCTTCGTCGAGTTGAGATCCCCCCTAATTTAGATAAATGTCTCTTGGAGATACCGGAAAAGGGTATTCGCAGCGAGCGCACATCTATATTCAGTCGTATAGCAGCCGCTGTTTTAATGGTGGTTTTTCTAATCTGTCTCTATTCGCTCTTTATAAATATCGAGAGTTTATGGAAAAATGATGCCGCAAGACAGCAATCTATACTGCAGAGTATCGCAACGCGGGCTGTCGAAGATCATCTGAATCATCGAAGTATAAAAATAGAAACTTCTGACCCTGCAGAATTCAGAAATAAACTTGCAGGCAAAGTTCCTTTTGCAGTTGTTCTTCCTGAACTTGGATCAGATTTTAAACTATTAGGCGGAAGATCGTGTAAGTTTGGAATGAATCCTATCATTTACAGTTTGTGGAAGGCGCCTCGTGGAGAGTATTCACTAATTCAGTTAAAGCTTGCAGATTTTGATCTGGCTGGAGTCGATAAAAAGGAGCTGGTAAAACCCAAGGATCCCCTGATAGAGAAATCACCCTGTGAGATTCTATTCTGGTCAAGCGGCGACGCAGGTTTTATTCTTGTAGCCGATCGCGGGGAGTATCTGCACGGGATTTCTCCAAAGTAGGAGTGTTATGTTTCTTGTACGAATCGCGCTAAAAAACCCGTATGCGGTTGTGGTAATGGCTCTTGCGATAGTTGTGCTTGGATTTACTGCTACTGATCGAATCTCAACAGATCTATTGCCTCAGTTTAAAACCCCGGCTGTTCAGGTACTAACACTATATCCCGGCATGCCTGCTGAAACAATTGAGCGCGACATGTCGACACGTATGCAGCGTTGGACAGGTCAGTCAGTCGGTATAGAACATCAAGAGGCAAAATCAATGCTTGGTGTCAGCATCGTAAGGGACTTTTTCCGCGAAGATATAGATTTCAACTCAGCGCTTTCTCAGGTGACTTCATTGGCGATGTCTGACCTCTATTATTTGCCGCCGGGAACTATTCCTCCAATGGTTATGCCTTTTGATCCAACGGCATCAATCCCACTTTGTCTTCTTAGTGTTAAGAGCGAAAAGTACGATGAAACAAAGCTTTATGACATTGCGTACTTTCAGTTGCGTAATCGACTTCAGTCTATATCAGGCGTGATAGCCCCGGCAGTCTATGGCGGGAAGCTTAGAAGGATCTATGCCTATCTGGATCGTGACAAACTGCAGGCCCGATATCTTTCTCCAATGGATGTAGTGAATGCGATTCATAAACAGAATGTTTTTATACCGACTGGTAGCGCAAGGCTGGGTCCTATTGAGTATCAGATCGAGTCAAATGCAATGGTCCCAAAAATACCGCAAATCGATGATTTTACAATCAAACTTGACGGCAATGCGCCGGTTCTTTTGAGAGATGTTGGTCGTGCAGTAGATACTGCTGAACTACAATCGAATATAGTGCGTGTCGATGGAAAACGTCAACTTTATGTCCCGATATACAGACAGCCGGGCGCAAACACAATAAAAGTTGTTGATGGTGTTAATGATGCCATCCCGGAGGTGAAGAGAAGATTGGAATCGGCAGGTTATCCGGGAGTTGAGCTTGAGGTTGTGTTTGACCAATCTGCTTTCGTTCGCGAGGCCATTGGAAATCTTGTACAAGAAGGTGTGCTTGGCGCGATTCTTGCAGGTATTATGGTATTGCTTTTCCTGAAGAGTTTTCGTTCCACATTTTTCATCCTTCTTTCCCTGCCGCTCTCTATCCTAAGCGCTCTTATTGCCCTATATTTTACCGGAAATACATTGAATGCAATCACACTTGGTGGACTAGCTATTGCTGTCGGCCTCTTAATAGACCAGTCAATCGTTGTATTGGAAAACACAGAGCGTCATCTGAGGTTAGGGAAAGAACCAACCAAGGCGGCGCTCGACGCAGCGCTCGAAGTGGCAAACCCGGTCCTGGTAATTGTAGTAGGCACCTGCATTGTCTTTCTCCCTGTGATTTTCCTCACGGGTATTGGAAAATTTCTCTTTACACCCTTGGCGCTTGCCGTGATATTTTCAATGGCTGCTTCTTATGTGATTGCTCTTACTCTTATACCAATCTGCTGTGCTAAATTCTTAAAGGCAAGACATGAAAATAAGGAAGAGAGTTCCGCAGGATGGTTCGAAAAACTTTCGAATGCATACAGCAGTACGCTCACTTTTGCCTTAAAATATCGATGGGCAGTACTTTTGCTGGTTGTAATTGTTTTCACTGGTTCACTCTCCCTTTATAAATTTATCGGAACTGAGCTCTTTCCTCAGGTTGAGGCTGGACAGTTTACAATTCGTGTCAGGACTAATTCAGGAACAAGAGTTGAAGAAACAGAAAAACTTCTCATACAGGTAGAGGAAGCTGTGAGGAATCTAATCGGAAAGGAGAATTTGAGGAAAATGATCACCAATATTGGCGTCTTGAATGAATGGCCGGCGGCATATACGCCTAACTCCGGGCCGCATGATGCATTTATGTTGATCCAATTGGCTGAGCACAGGAATAAGAAAGACCGTGAGTATATTCAAATGCTGCGTTCTGCCCTGACAACTGATGAGAGATTTGCAGGGGTTGAATTTTCATTTGAACCAAATAGCATGCTCCGTGCCGCTCTTAATTTTGGACTGCCAGCCCCGATAAATATTCAGATTCTCGGAAGTGATCTACACAAGTCTTATGGGATTGCTCAAGAGGTTAAGAAACGCATTAGTGGGGTCGCAGGCGCAATAGATGTACGTATTCAGCAGAGGCTTGATTATCCGCAATATAAAATTGATATTGATCGGCGTAAAGCGGCGGAAATGGGGCTTAGTCCGGATGAGGTCGTAAAAAATGTGGTCACTGCGTTTAACTCATCTGTCAGTTTTGCCAAGTCATTCTGGGTTGATGAACGAAATGGAAATCACTACTGGATAGGCGCGCAGTATCCAGAGTCGGCCTTTGAAGATCTCGATACTTTGTTGAATATTCCTATAACAGGCCCCAATCAAAAAGAGCCTGTGTTGCTTCGAAGTTTTGTGAAGCTGGAACGCTCTACTGCGCCATCTGAAATCATGCACTATAACATAAATCGTGTCATTGATATTTATGCAGATGTTGAAGGAAGGGATCTGGGGAATGTCTCTGCTGATATTGAAGCCAAATTAAGAGAAATTGAGAGAGAAGGGAAGGTCCCATCAGGTTATGCCATTCTTAGAAGAGGGGAAGTGAAGAGCATGCAAGAGTCATTTGGCAGCCTTGGCTTTGGAATGATCCTTGCTGTAATACTTGTTTATCTCATAATGGTTGTTCAGTTTAGGTCTTTCCTTGATCCACTGATTGTGATGTTTGCTATCCCTCTAGGGCTTATTGGTGTCTTGTGGATGCTCTATCTGACAAACACGACACTAAATATCCAGTCATTGATGGGTATTATGATGATGATCGGGATTGTCAAATCTTTTTCGCTTTTGATGGTCGATTTCGCTAATCGCCGCAGGTCTGAAGGGCTATCACCTTATGATTCCATTAGCGAGGCAGCAAGAATCAGACTAAGGCCGATTCTAATGACATCGCTTGCAGCCATGCTGGGTCTTGTGCCAATGGCAATAGCTGGTGGCGCGAATATTCCCCTTGCACGGGCTGTGATTGGCGGAGTCTTTGCATCTACATTGCTTATTTTGTATGTTGTGCCAATTTTTTACGTTCTTTTTAAACGAGGTGTTGCCCATGGGTAAATTTTTCATCGCATTCGGGCTTGTGTTGGTTGCTGTTGGGAGCGTTGTCCCAATTACAAAGATGGTTGATAGGAAAGAAAAATCAAATTTGCGACCTGACCTTGAACAGGGTCAAGAAAATATCCCTCACGTTAAGGTTCAAAAACCCCTTCGTAAGACCATTTATCGTACACTAACTGTACCGGGTGATATCGTGCCTAATCGGGAAGTTACTATTACTAGCCGGATAACAGGGTATCTTGAAAGATTCGGGAAAGACGAGAAAAAGCACAGCATGGATCGTGGTTCAGAGATAAAAGAGGGAGATTTCCTTGTGGCAATTTCTGTCCCGGAACTGGAGAAACAATTGGAAAGAGAAGAGGCTGAGCTTAGCTTGTGCGGGCCTACTATTGAGAGACAGATGGCTGAGGTTGAATGGAGATTGTCTCAGTATAAAAGGGCAAGGGAACTCGTAGAAAAGAGTCCCAATCTGATATCAAAGGACTCGGTTGATGAGCTTAGTGGAAAATACCAGATCGCGCTGGCAGAGCTTGAGGTAGCAAAGGCTCGTGTTGCAATATTTCAAGCCGCAGTAGATAAAACGGAGGAACTCCTAAAATTCGCGAGGATAAAGGCACCTTTCAGTGGAATCATTACAGAGCGTTGGGTAGAGGAGGGTGACCTTGTTCAATCCGGTTCAACGAAGATATTTCATATTGTCGAAATGAACCCTGTTAGAATCCGGGTTTATATCCCTGATACTGAAGTCCCGCATATTTCGTCCAAGACCAAAGCTAGAGTTATTCTGAGTGACTTGGCTGATAAAAAATGGGAAGCGAGTGTATCAAGATTCTCGTGGGTGCTTAACAGAAACACAAAGACAATGATGGCAGAGATAGATGTGAAAAATGACAAGTATGAAATCAGGCCGGGAATGTTTGCACAAGTGAATCTGTATCTCGATTTGCGCGAAAACACCCTAACGATCCAGGCCAGCGCACTTGTTGTGGAGAAGAAAGAACATTTTGTCTATGTCATTAAGAATGGAATCGCTGAAAAAGTTCGCGTAGAGATCGGGCTGGACAATGGACTAGAAGTTGAAATACTTAAAGGGCTGACAGAGGAAAACGAAGTAGTAGTTAAAGGGCAGGTAACCCATGGAACAAAAGTACTTGTCACTAGGTAACGAAAATGAGACTGTTGATTTTCTTATCCTCTGTTTCAATTACGGGATGCTTTAGCGGGCCGCGTGAATGGCAAGTCCCATGGCTAACTGATCCTGCCAGTTTTAATCCTATCAATATCAAAACTGATCGGGCAGAGCTCCCTCAAGGCCAATATCCAATTGATCTTGAGACAACGCTTAGGCTTGCTGCCAAAAATAACTTGGATATAGCCCTAGCAAGAGAGGCATTGTACGCTGCATATGCGAAAATCGTTCAAGATCACGAGCGTTTTTTTCCAACGTTAGGACCAACCTATCGATTCTGGCGCCTTGAAGGTTCAACTCAGGCTACATTGGGTGACTTTGTCGAGACGGATAAGCAAAATAGCCTCCTTGGAGGAGGATTGGCGCTTCGCTGGCCTCTTGGAGAGGCAATTTTCACTGCGCTTTCTTCCTCAAAGAATTATGACGCAACACGTTCAGCATTGGAAGTTACATCTCAAAACGTGGTGCAAACCTCTGCACAGGCATATTTTGACCTACTGAAAGAGGATCAACGTGTAGCTATTTTGAGTCAGGCTGTTAATATCTCTGAAAAACTGGTCAAGGAAACAGAGATCGCTCTAAATGCAGGAAAAGGATTCAAAGGAGATCAGTTAAGGGGTCAGGCACAAAAAACACATAATCAATTAGCCTTGTTGAGGGCAAAGGAATCCCTGAGGCAGGCATCGATAAGGCTCGTTTCGATCCTTCGTCTTGATCCAAAAATTGAACTATTGCCGGCCGACAACAAAGCGCTTCCACTCAAATTTGTTGATGAAAGCAAGATAGAGACGCTTCTTCAGCAGGCATTTGATAGGCGTCCTGAAGTGGCAGAAGCTAAGAAGCGCTTGGAGATATTACGAGAGGATCAACGCTCTGCTTACTGGGGACCCTTTATTCCAGAGTTGCAGGCGGATGCGACTTTGGGGCAATTTGGTCCTGTTGTTGGTAATTCAAAGAAACAGAATCTCTATCAGTTTATGCTTTCATGGAAGATCGGACCGGGCGGGTTCTTTGATTTTGGGCGTCAACATTTAGTAGATTCCAAGGTCCATATGGGAGAAATCCAGTTAGCTCGTTTGATGCAGCAGGTTGAGGAGGAGGTGAGGTCAAGTTTCAGCAAGGTGCAGTCACTTTTGGAACAGATAACACTTGCAGAGCAAGAGATTGCAGACGCAGATGAAGCGCTCAAGTTGAATCAGGAAAGACAGGCTGTTGGCATGGGATTGCCTCTTGAAGTAATTCAGGCTGAAGAGGTACTTACTAGGGCAAGGCTTGATTATCTTTTGGCTGTGATTGACTATAACCAGGCCCAGTTTCAGCTCTTTGTCAAGATCGGAGGTCTTGCAGTGCGTAAATAATCGGGCTATTTTACTTTTTTGGTCAATTTTCCCTCGACATCTGTCCAAGATGTAAATAATTTGGTATAGTTCTGGTCACTTGCTTTTTGAATCTCTATAGGTACATTAAGCGCTAGTAAATGAAGTGTGAGTTTTGCAGTACTGAAATCGCAGAGACAATTACAGACTGCCC
>SBBU01000161.1 GCA_005239585.1 Planctomycetaceae bacterium | reverse complement strand
AGCGAGATTGATCCTCTCTCTTCTGATACGACTAGGCAGATTGCGTCTGTTTCTTCAGCTAGCCCGAAGGCCGCATTGTGTCTTGTGCCTAAATGCCTCAGCTTTTCACTCTCAGAAAGGGGAAATATGGAGGCTGCGCAGGCAATTCTATTTTCACTGATGATTACTGCCCCGTCATGGAGTGGAGAGCCAGGCATGAATATTGTGCGCAAAAGCTTTGCTGTTACTTCAGAATCGAGCTTGCAAGCCTTGTCTACATACTCCTTTAGAGATACCTTCCCTTCGAGTGCAATGATTGCCCCTATTTTATTTTTTGAAAAATGCTCGACAGCATCAATGATTGCCTCTATTGTGAGGATGTGGGCCGGCTTTACAAAGCGGACAAATAACGGGTTTGCTGCCAAGTTTCCAAGACCTCGCCTTATCTCGGGGGCGAATATGATGATACATGCTACAAACGAGATTGAGAGTACAAGCTGAAGGAACTGTTTTATATGCGCGAGTCCTAGCCAATCGGCAATTGACATGAGAAATACAAAAGTAACAACAAAGAAGAATATGATGCCGTTTAGAATTGCCTGACCGCGTGTGTTTTTAAGTAGTGTAAGAAGCACATAGAAAAGTACGAAAAGTATTAGTATCTCAACGATAGTATTTACATTTTTTAGTTGTTCCAGCATAAATTATCTTCTCATTTATTTATACGCTAAATAGACTGTTTTTACCACTACATTAATAATTGCTCGTTTTGATCACATACAGTAATTTAACTGCTTCTTTGGCTGGTTTAACATCATGCACACGTACAATATCGGCTCCGTTGGAAGCAGCCCACGATACCGAGGTCAGTGTTCCATTCAATCTATTCTCTTTTTCGGCGTTTAGAAAATGTCCAATGAATGATTTCCTTGAAGGGCCAATAAGAATAGGGCGTCCAAGGGAGCGGAATTCTTCCAGCCGCTTCAGAATTGTAGTATTATGAAGCGGTCTCTTGCCAAAACCTATTCCCGGATCAATAATAGTTTTATCTTCATCTATTCCATTTTCTGCACACAGAGCGATCTGCTCTCTTAGATAGGATGTTATCTCGCTTATAAGGTCGCTGTATTGAGGATCATCCTGCATGTTTTTGGGTCTGCCTTTGATATGCATAATAACAACTGGTGTTTTGTTTCGAGATGCGACTTGTGCCAGAGATTTCGAAACTCCTATAATGCTGTTAATTATTACTGCACCATTCTGGATAGCAGCCTCTGCTACCTCTGGTTTGTATGTATCGACCGAGACTATGCCTTTCCTTGCCAGGACATTTATGACGGGGATTACACGTTCAATCTCCACCTTTGCCTTTATTGGTAATGAGCCCGGTCTTGTTGATTCTCCGCCAACGTCAATGATGTCGGCACCTTCATCAATCATTTTCATCCCATGAGCTATTGCATCCTTGGTTTTTAGATATTTACCGCCGTCATAAAAGGAGTCCTGTGTGACATTCAAGATACCCATGACGAGCGTCTCTTTTCCAAGGGTTAGTTCACCCCCCGGATGTTTGATCTTGAAAATTTTCCTGTCTGAATTTTGTATTACTTTTTCAATCACTTTTGATATCTGCGGGATTTTCCATGGTTGAGATAAAAATCTGGGGAGTGCTAAAGAGTACTGATTAGCCGTAGCTACTATGACAACGTCTGATTTTGCCGCGCCTTCAGTTACAACATCTTTATGTACCGCTACATCTGCTCCTACCGATAACATGCCTTGTTTAATTATATTGCATTCAAGCCTTGTAAGATTATGGAGTTTAACTGCAATGGTCTGTGCTTTTGGCAGCATAATCCTGATCCCTTTGGGTGTGCATCCCAGCCTGAGCATTTCACGGGCAACTAGATTGGAATTCGTGAGTAGTATGACGCGAGGGTTTAGTCTATTTTCAATTTTGTCGGCCTTCAATTACCCTGTTCCTATAGCTGCACCGTTAATAATACTTCTGACCTCATGACCAGTCAGAACCTCTCTCTCGAGTAATGATATAGCTATCTTTTCCAGTTTTTCCCGGTTCTTACCGATGAGCTCCTTTGCCTTGTTGTAGCATGAATCAATGAAAGATCTTATTTCAGTATCTATTTCTACTGAGATCTGTTCGCTGTGAGGTTTTGTCCTTGCAATTTCGCGGCCTAGAAAGAGATGCTCTTCCTGATCGCCGTATGATACAGGGCCCAGCTTTTCACTCATCCCCCACTCGCAGACCATTGTCCTAGCGAGTTCGGTTGCCTTTCTGATGTCATCTCTGGCGCCTGCTGAGATATCCTTGAAAAATAGCTCCTCCGATACACGGCCGCCCATAAGCATGGTTATATTAGCTAGACATTGTTCTTTATGCATATGGTAGCGATCTCTTTCTGGGAGTGTCATTGTAACTCCCAAGGCAGGTCCCCTGGGGATTATGGTGACTTTATGAAGAGGTTCGGTAAGAGGTTTGAGCAGTTCTGCGATTAGTGCGTGTCCACCTTCATGATAAGCTGTGATTTTCCTGTCTTCTTCTGCTATAACCCGCGATTTTTTCTGTCTGCCCCATCTTATTTTATCACGAGCTTCTTCCAAGTCTTCTTGGATTACGTATTCGCGGTTTTTCATTGAGGCGTTAATTGCTGATTCGTTGACAATTGCTGCAAGATCTGCTCCCGAGTACATAGGAGTTGTTTTGGCTAAAACACTCAGGTTTACCTGAGGGTCAAGCTTAATTTTTTTGACATGTACTTTAAGTATTTCTTCACGACCTTTTACATCAGGCAGATCAAGTACGACCTCCCTGTCAAACCTTCCGGGTCTTAGGAGTGCCGGGTCAAGAATGTCTGGCCTGTTGGTTGATGCAATAATGAGGATATTTTTATCAGTAGCAAAGCCGTCCATTTCAACAAGGATCTGATTGAGTGTTTGCTCTCGTTCGTCGTGGCCGCCCCCGAGCCCTGAGCCCCGGCGTCTTCCTACAGCATCTATTTCGTCTATGAATATAATACAAGGGGCCTTTTCTTTTCCCTTTGTGAAGATATCACGTACTCTTGCTGCTCCTACACCGACAAACATCTCAACAAAGTCAGAACCACAGATGCTGAAGAATGGTACTCCAGCCTCGCCCGCGATGGCTCTGGCAAGGAGTGTCTTTCCTGTGCCAGGAGGGCCGACAAGAATAACGCCTTTGGGGATGCGTCCCCCAAGTTTCTTGAATTTCTTTGGGTTTTTTAAGAACTCGACGAGCTCTTTTACTTCCTCTTTTGCCTCGTCAATCCCGGCGACATCATCGAATTTTGTCTCGACCTTGTCTCCTTGGTACAAATCAGCTCTGATTCTGCCGAAGGTAAGCACATTTCCCTGTCCGGTAGGGCCTCTCATCGGTCTGAAAAAGAGGAAATAAATGATCAGGACTATAACAAGCCATGGTATAAGTGGCAGCAACACATCACGCCACAAATAGTTTGGCGGATTGTACTTTTCGAAGATTGTTCCAGATTTTTCCGCCTTTACTCTTAGGTTTTCATAACCCTGTGCATCTTGAAAGTAGCTGGGAGGAAATTCAGCTCTAACTTTTTTAAAATCTTTTTCATACTCTTTGCCAGATTGATCTTTGACTCTCAAAACAATTACTTTTCTTGCCTCTCCAAAGGCCTCATTGCCATCAAGTGATATTTTTTCAAATTCCTCCTTTTCGATGTGCTTGATAAAAGCAGACCAGCTTACTGCTCCAATGTCGGGCTTGCTAATGGCCGACTGTCCAAGGACGACAAATATTACAACAGCCAGCGAGATGATAAGCAGTATTGTGAATCCAGAGGGTGCCTTGAATTTTTTCTGTTCTTTTTCTGCCATATTAGTAGGTTGATTCTACCATTTTGATTCAAGTTTTGTAGTGATGGTGTGTGCTACGTTCGTCATAGCTTCTTGTCGCGCTGACTCTAGAGTTTTACCCTGTAGCGTGCTGAAAGGGGCCTGATAATAAATTTCCTCTGTGGCAATCGGTTTCTGTGACGATCTCTCGATAAGCTGCACCTTAAGTTTTATGGAATAAGATCCTACAAGGAGGACGTCTTTGCTCCCCATTACTAGAATCGGTTCCGATATGTTAGTTATTTCACATCTTAGTATATGAGGCGCGGTTTCTGATATTTTGACACCCCGAAGTTGGAGTTCCTTAATTACAAGGTTGGTAAGCTCAAACTCATTTGCCCTTCGATCTGAACTGTTCTCGAAGATGGGTATGCTTACAAGTCTGTACTGAATGGGCTGATATATTTTATAGCCGCAGCCAAGCAGGAGTATAAAGAGCAGAGTTCGAGATAACTTCATCTAGTCCATTCATGAAACCACATTGCCTACCATGTCAAAGTGGAAATGAAAGACCATCCTTTCTGCAGGAGCGGGTTTTATTTATTTTTCTCGAGTTCATCAAGCAGTTCCTTGGCTTTTATTGCCGTAGGCGTCTCCGGGTATTTCTTGACAATTGATTCCAGATAGATTTTAGCTGCCTTTGGTTTACCACGGGAAAGATAGAATTCGACTAGATTAAACTCTTTTTTTGCCAATAGATTTTGTACATGATCATATCTTTCTTTTGCGTATTTCAATACTTGGCTATCAGGATAGTCTTTGATGACCCTTTCATAAGACAAAAGGGCCTCCTTCAGAGGAGCATAGTCATAGTTTAGGCCATTAAATCTCTTGATATAACATTCTCCGGTCTTAAATATGGCATCTGGAATCAAAGGGCTCTTCTTATAATCTTTTATCACTCGGTTGTATTCTGCTTCTGCGTTGTCAATCTGATTTTTACTTAGGAAATAGTCACCAAGCCATACTATGTAGGATTCGGTAAACTCTTCTTTAGGGTGTGTGATTATTGACTGCCGTAAGAGCTCAATGCCTACAGTATCTGACCTTCCCAGCTCCATACCAAGCACCTTGAAGGGAAATCCTTTTAGTACAAGCTGGCGGGCGCTCTCCATCTTGTATTTTTTAGCTTCAGTTACATTATTATCATTTGGAAATCTTATTATAAATTGGCTGAAGGTGTGATAGGCCTCATAATAGTTCTGCTGCTTGTAGAGTTCGTTTGCCTTTTCAAATAGTCCTTGATCGTCTTGAAGCAGCAGGACTAATAGAAGCACCATGCGGCGCATTCTATCAGATGGAAAAGGAAATATCAATTGGTAGAATCAGCTCTATGGTTGTCGCGGTGTTTCTCATTTTGGCGCAGGAGGAAATATACCTGACTACAATGCAGGCTGTTGATATTCTTTTCAAAGGCTGTGATAGGGTTATAAAAACTCGGGTAGAACTCACCGATGATGAACATGAAAAGGTCTCTTCTGGACTTCAAAGAACAGATATTCAAAAGACGTATGACTTTTTCTTCGGGTTTAAAAACCATGAGGTTGTGCTCACAGCGGTTATTACAGATGAAATTGGTAAGTATAAACCAATCACGTTCATAGTGGCTGTTGATTCAAAGAATAAGGTGAAGGATGTGCTTGTAATGGTGTACAGGGAATCGATCGGTAGCGATGTCAAGAAAGAGTGGTGGCTAGATCAATTTAGAAACAAGACAGTGGATGATCCCATCAAGCGCGGCAATGATTTAGTCAAGATATCAGGCGCAACTCTTTCCTGCGATGCGGTCGCTAGAGGCGTAAAAAAGGTCCTCGCAATCCTGAAGCAGCCTCATCTGTTCAAACTGACAAAATATGTGATGGGGACACTCTGTACCATAAGTGTGTACGAAGAGGAAGATAAGAAGGCAAAAGAGGTCGTTGAACTTGCATTCGATGAGATAAAAAGATGGGATGAGGTTCTTTCCAATTACAATGAGAAGAGCGAATTGTCGCAGCTTTCAAATGGCAAGAAGGTATCTGCCGAGATGGAGTTTTTTATAAATAATTCCTTGCGTCTGTCAGAAAAAACTGATGGAACCTTTGATATGACGATAGAACCTGCTGTCAGGGCATGGGGGTTCGTTGATAAAAATTACAGAATTCCAACTGAAGAAGAGCTTAAAAAACTAAAGTCTCTAATAGACTACAAGGCTGTGAGTCTGAGGGATGGCAGAATAATTTTGAAGGAAGGTATGCGGCTTGACCCTGGTGGTATAGGGAAGGGTATCGCTGTCGATGCGGCTGCGAAAATCCTCAATGGAAAAGGAGTGAAAAAATTTGTTATAGACTTTGGCAGTACTATCTTGTCTCATAACATAGAGTTGCTTGTTGCGATAAAAAGTCCATTTGAGGAAGGTAAAGTGATAGGCGTGGTAAAACTTAAGGACATGACACTCTCTACTTCAGGAGCCTATGAGAGATTCTTTCAAAAAGACGGTAAAAAGTATTCACATATTTTGGATCCAAAAACGCTTCGTCCTATAGAAGGAGTGGCGTCAGTAACGGTAATCTCCCCGACGGGAATGGAGTCAGATGCGTTTTCTACAGCAATATTTGTGAAAAAAGAGATAAAATGGGCTGATGCAATGATCATTTTTGACGATAAAAAGATAGATATGTCAGGTGGTTTCAAGAAGCTCTTTGAAGAGTCGAAATGATTGTTTTAGTCCAGATATTTAAATTTTGACTCTTGATGTTTTAACATGCCTCCTTATTTCGCAACCCCATACTTTCACCTCTCACGCCTGCCTTTAACTACAAAGATAGCTCTTACCGGTTTTAGCGTTATTATCTCGTCAGCAATATTATTTGTTGGTCTTGTGCTGTTTACCGAAAGAACAGGTTGGGACGTCAATAGGACTCAGATTAATTTTATTGGGACTGACAAGTATCACAAGGATCACCCGGGACCGATAGATCGTAAGCAGGAAACTGTTGCGGACAAGACCGAGCGGCAGATCAACGATATTATCCACCCACATTCATTCATGATGCCTATAATATTTTTCGTGCTGTGTCATCTTACAGAGATGACCACTATGTCTGGATTACTCAAGCTCTTTATGTATCTTTTCTCATGCATTTCAATGGCTATAGTTATATTTTCTCCCTATCTCATATATAAAAACAAAGACTTTGCTTACATTGCGATACCTGCTATGGCAGCGATGCTTATTATATTTCTTATCATGTCTTTGAATGCCATCATAAATGCCTGGTTCATAAGGCCTCAAAACCCTCCCGCTTCACCAGCAAAATAGGTCTGAAGAATGGTTCTTTATATTGGGAACGCTTGCTTGCAAAAAGCAGATAGGGTATTTTGAAAGGTAAGGATGAGCCTTTTTAAATTTTTGATCTTTACATTGCCATTCTTGTGTGGACTTGTCCTCCCTTTTCTTATGGCGAAAAAGCTGCGCCTTAGATTTCTCCTTCTGACATCACTTGTAGGGCCGGTGTTATTGGTTCTGTCGGGCCTTGGCGAGAGCGAGAAAATCGTAGGTCCTATATCGGCGCTCTATTTGTTTAGTTTCGAGGTTGTATGCGCAAGCCTCTTTGTGTTTCTTTTGGCTTTACGGTTGAACTTTATCGTATCGCAGGTTATCGTGTGCGGCCTGGTTGCGCTTTCAGTATTAAGCGTATTCTTTTTTAACTATGTTATCGATGCAGTCTTGGATAAGAACATTGAAGCAGCCATTAATTGGCTACTCACGATTAATCCATTTCTGGTTGGATGTGCAATAATTAATGAGATAATATTCACCAAGGATGTGATGTACTTGCTATCAAGAATATCGGATTATCGCTGGCAGTTTCCAGAGTGGCACGAACCAATAGTTTTGCTGCTTGTCGTTTCAGTTGTGTTGATTGTGATTGGCTATGCAATTAGAAAGATATTCAAGACAGGTAATCTGGCCCTCACTTGGTGAGAAAGGTCAGAAGAGACTTCTCACAAGTCGCGTTCTGATCGTTGGCATGGGGGCACTTGGGAGTGCATCTTCTAATCTCCTGGCTAGGGCGGGAATTGGTTACTTGCGGCTTGTAGATCGAGATATTGTAGAAATTTCAAATCTTCAACGTCAGACACTCTTTGATGAGCAAGACGCCAAGAATGAGGTTCCCAAGGCGCAGGCTGCCGTGGAAAAACTGTGCAGAATAAATTCAGAGATAAAGATCGAAGGTATAGTAGCAGATGTGAATTTCATGAATGTCGAGCAATTAATGAAGGACATTGACCTCGTAATCGATGGGACAGATAATTTCGAGACGAGATTTCTGATAAACGATGCATGTGTGAAAAATGGCATGGCTTGGGTTTACGGGGCATGTCTTGGAAGTTACGGATTAGCAATGACAGTTGTTCCAACCAAGACCGCGTGCCTTGAATGTCTGATAGATGTGATCCCTGCCCCGGGAAGCGTTCCTACTTGTGATA
Source organism: Planctomycetaceae bacterium (assembly GCA_005239585.1). The sequence goes on along the minus strand of SBBU01000161.1, from coordinate 10,981 downwards.
CTGCGGGTATTGTGAACCCAATAATCAATGTGATTGCAGGGATCCAGGTTATAGAGGCCATGAAAATTCTGACTGGCGCCGAATCAAAACGTAACCTATATGTAATTGATCTGTGGACGAATGATTTTAGGACCATGCAGATTTCTAGTAAGAAGGATTGCTCTTGTTGCTCAAAGCGAAATTTTGATTCATTGAAAGAGGGGTCATTTGCCTCAGTTCTGTGTGGTGAGAATGCAGTACAGATCCTGCCGCAATCTTCAACTGTTGATTTAGAGTCGCTCGCTCCCAGATTAAAGGCGCAAGGCAACAAATACTTTATTAAATTTCAGGCAGGTGATCTAAATATCATGCTCTTTCCTGACGGCAGGGCGATTGTGCGTGGAACCAGTGACATTAACAAGGCAAAGGCGGTCTATTCACAGTATGTGGGTTTGTGAAGTTCTCCCTACCGTAAGCAGTGGGGCCTACTAGCGGAGGCGGGTGAAGTTGAACTTGGGGAGTAAAGTAGGATAAAATATGTCCTGTTTTGAGGTGTAGATTATGACGTTTTTTTCGAAAGAGCCAAGACCCTATTCGGAAACTGATGTCTCCACAGCAAGGGAAATGATCAAGACTAGGAATGATCTTGTGGTGCTCGATGTAAGGACGGAAGAGGAATACTGGAGCGAGACGGGGCATATAGACAAGTCAATCCTAATACCAATTGACGATCTTGCCAATCGTGTAAAAGAACTAGAGTCATTTAAAGATAAAACAATTCTTGTTTTCTGCTTTGCAGGTCAGCGCTCAAAAGCAGGGTGTGAAATCCTCGCGAGGCAAGGCTTCAAATCTCTTTACAACGTCATGGGAGGCATGATGGAGTGGTGTGATGCCAACTATGAAGTAGTAGGGGTAAACCAGCCGCCTCAAAAGTAGGTTAGAAGCTAATCCCTACACCGACGAACATGCCCTTGATTCGGACGTCGATGACAGACTCTCCCGAGTCTTCCTTTTTACCATAAAGATTGACCATTCTATAGCCGCCTGTAATGGCTAAACTGGCCAGAAGCTTTATTGAGAGCTCTGATCTCAGATCAACAAATCGTCCCGTCGCATTACCAACATTCGATATAGATGAGAGGATGAGCATATTATCTATACTTACATTTCGTGTAAGCTCACCTCCTAACCGAAGTCCGGCTACAGGGATTGGGGCATCAACGCTTGTAGACGAACTAACAGCAGGGCTCGATAACTCAACATCTGCGCTGAGGAAATAACTTCCAATTTGAAAGTAGAGAATAGGCATTATAGAGGACTCTAGTGTGGCGCCATACATCTTGAGATCAATATTTGTAGTGACTAGGGAATTTTGCGAATAGCTCCCTCCTGCAAACAAGATGGAGACTGGGATGTTGTTTTCGGCCTCAAACTTTTCAGACCAATACGACAGGTTTATCCTGCCTACGAAAGGAAAAGTTAACCAGGCAGTAGCGTGTTTAGCGGCGCTTTCCGGTTCATCTATACCTAGAGTTGAACCCAAATCAATGTCCGTAGCGGGTATCAAGCCTGTTGATGATTTGACCTTGCCAGTCATGTCGTTCATCCAACCGCCGAATCTGAAACCAAAAGGATCCTCTTGAAGGGGCTGTAGAGTTGGCAGAATAAGTATTAAAATATTCATTTAGAAAGAGTATCCTAGTCCTATAAATGGACCGCTCATGGTCGTATCAATATTCAATTTGCGTCCAGCTCTAGTGTCTGCTTGATCCCATGTAATTCTCTTAAGGCCGGCTGAGATCGATAAACCACTGTAGATATTTAAACTGCCTTCCAAAGTCATGTCAAGGAAACTAAGATCGGTCTCTCTTATGTTGTTTATACTGCTCATTTTTAATGATCCCGTAATTTTTGCCCACTCTGAAATATGTACCCGCAGTTTAACTCCGATAATGTAGCTTAAAAGTTTTGAGGTTTCTGTCTCGCCAAATGATACGGGTAAATTGGAAGCCGATAGCTCTGCAGTAATCTTGTCGTAAAGGCCGCCGCCTTCGATTCCAAAGCCAAGTTTTACTTGATCTGTGAGATCTGTTTTAAAATCATATTCAAAGCCTGCAGTTATTAGGGTATATTTTAAATCAGAGGATGTAAGCCAGTTTCCCTGAAAAAGTGTTCCTGCAAATATGAGGTCTCGCTCCAATCTTTTGCTGCCGTTATAGTTGCCGCTTATAACTGACACATTGAAGAGACTGTTGTGAAAAATTTTCGAGCTGATATCGACGCCTATTACCTCCTCTGAGGTCTCCATTCCAATGTCCTGTCTGGCGTTAATCGTGCTTCCCGTTAGACCTCTCTCTGTAGCAACAATAGTGGATGAATGATTGGCGCCCCATAGGCGGAGTTTAATATCAACCATATCATTAGGTTGCACGACGGCTAGCATCAACACTAGAATCAATGTTGTTTGCCTCCTCCTTCTGTTTGCTCTGAGACTTTTTCCGCAGCTTCTCTGGCATGCCTTGTTGCTGCGAGACAGCAGATCCCGCTAATAGTCAATAAAAGTGGGGTGATCATAAAAGTAGTTCTTCTCCCTATATTATCGGCAATTACTCCGAATAGGGGAGGTGAGCATAGATCCCCAAATAGATGCATCATGAATAGAGTAATTGCAAATGCCCTTGATCGTTCAGATGGGGATACTATATTGGTTATCTGTGTGTTTATTGTAGTCATCGTGCCGAATAGGAACATAAAGCCCAAAAATATTGATGGTATAAAGAGTAATCCAGCATCTAGCGCAAGGCCAACCCAGATGAAAGGTAATGCGATAAGGAAGCAAGATCCTGCGATCATTATATAAGCCCCCTTGTTTTTTGTTGCCAATCTGTCTCCTAACCACCCTCCTGCAAAATTCCCAATGATTCCGCCCAGCACCCCGGCGATTCCAAAGGTTCTGGTGGCGACAGCCTTCTGCATGTGTTTTTCTTCTTCAAGATATTCCACTCCGAAATGTGCTATAGGGGCTATAACAAATGCAGAGGCAGTCTGCGCAAGTATTATTAAAAAGAGGGCTTTTTTATGAAGCAGTTCTTTGTAGTGAGACATATCTTTTAAAGAGACCGAGTGTCCGCCATCATGAACTGTACGAGGGGGGTCCCTAAGAAAGAACAACAGAAATGCGAGCAAAACGCCTGGAATACCGGCTATGAAAAGGGCTCGTCTCCAGCCATGATGCACCTCTATCAGTAATATTATGACCTCTTTCTCTCTTGCTATCTCTGTATTGTACTCACTTGTTTTTTGGATATTTGTTTTACCTACTGCCAGGACAACATCTCCGGGTTTTATACCTTTTTTTTCTGCTATGCTTCCCGTCGCTATACTGCTTATAACGACTTCTTCTGTCTTTGTGTGCATTGTTACATGTTGAGTCACTGTAATTCCAAGTTTTGTATGATCGTCATACTGGAGCTTTGCCTTGTCATTAACTAATTCACCTGCAAGTAGATAACCTGCTGTGCCTCCAATCGGCATTCCCAAGAAGAAGACTGCTATAACTCGACCTCGAACGTTTGCAGGAAAGTAGTCCGCTATAAGACTTGGGCCTATAACAATAGCCCCGGCCTCTCCAAATCCTAAGAACATCCTTGATAAAAGCATATGAACGAAATCCTGTGACAACCCTGATCCTATGGATGCAGTACTCCATATTAGGGCGCATATGGCGAACAGGCGCGGTCTGTTTTTTTTGTCAGCAAGTATTCCGATGAATGGGGCAGCAATGATATATCCGACTATGAATGCAGAGATGAGCATCCCCTTTTGTGATTCAGTTATATCGAAATCTCGCTGTATGTTTGAGAGCAGGGCACTTATGATGGTTCTATCGAGGTAATCTAGGAAATTGGCAAAGAAGATTATTATCAGGGCAAAGTACTTGTACATTGCGGGAATTGTACTAAAATCACCCCTGTTTGTGTATATTTTTGTCAAGTATACTGGTTAATCGATTCCCAAGCATTTCTAATATGGGTGGGTGCCGGAATCGGTAGACGGTCGGGACTTAAAATCCCGTGGCCTTAACGGCCGTGAGGGTTCAATTCCCTCCCCACCCAGACCATTTAATGATTTGGCAATTTAAAGATTTTATGATTTACAGCAGATTAGTGGCACACTAGTCCTTTGCTCGTATATTGTGCTGCATTATTCCTGCGCCTTTGCAGACAGTGCATTGGTATCGTGCGGTACCATTGCATGCAGCGCATACTATTTGGCCTTTGCCTTGGCATTGCAGGCAGTTCATAGAGAGTGTACCATTGCAGCCGGAGCACCTTGACCATCCGCTGCCATTGCAGGTAATACATCTGGTTCCAGCACCTGTCCTGCCCGTTCCAACACAGACGGTGCAATTAACCTTTCCGCTTGAACACATTGAGCATTTTTGGCTTGTTGATTTTATATAGCCAAAGCCATCGCAGTTTTTGCACGATATTTTTCCACCGCTGTCACAGTTGTAACATGGTGAACCAGTTGAGAGGCCAGTGCCGTTGCATCCCTTGCATATCTCTTTGCCCGGTGCCTGCTGGTGGCACATTGTGCACTTGACATTGCCTTGTGCCTTGCAGTTCTGACATTGCGACGTAGTTCCTTTACCACTGCAATTTCGGCAGTCATGGAAGCCTTTAGCTTGGCAGGCGTTACACTGATATGACCCTGTCCCTTTGCACAACTGGCAGCCCGAATTTGAACAAGGCTCGTAAGTCTTGAAGATGCCGCATCCCGTGAAGGATAGACCAATGACAGATATTAAAATAAAAATCGAGACCGTTCTCATATACTTACTCCTGAAAAAGTTTGACTATTTGGATAGCTTGAATCATAGTCAGGTTAATTTTAGAAATCAATAGGTAGTTTGATTGCATGGCCTAGTTTGATGGCTATAATGCTCGTTGTACGTGCCTGTAGTGTGCTGTCAAATGTTATTCCAAAAATGACTTACAGCACAAGTTACTTCTTGCATCGGGATTTTACTTGCTTACAATAAAATCTATATGACTATGGGTGTTTACGCATGGGTTGAAACACGTTATCATCACAAATGGGAAATGGCTTTTAAAGCCTCTTGGATATTTCAAAGAACTGACGTGTCTGATTGTTTATTTCTCCCTAATGAAGAATACGGATTCAAGCCTGTTGCAATCAACAGAGGACTTCCAAAGGATGTTTCTGAGGAGGTTAAACAGTACAATCATGAGGAGTGCCTTTTTCATACATGGTTAACGTACAAAGAGATAGAACAAATAGACTGGAAAAAACCTTTAAAGAAGCGATTGTTTAAAATGTCAACATTTATATGTACCCCCAAGACTCTATCTGTCCCAAAGTGGCTTTCAGAAGATTACGTATTTTTGCATCACAAGTTTCCACCCATAGATAAGAAAGTTCCTGTGGTACTAGGTAAAAAGATTTATTCCTATTCTTACTACCCGGCATGGTTTGAGGAGTTGAATCAGAAGGAAAGAAATGACGTAAAGAAAGGCAAGATTATCAAGAAAGGTGAATATGTGTATCTGTATAAAAACTTCGGCGGAAGGACTTGATGTCAGAGGATTGGTTTATACTATTTTTAGTAATGAGATCTTTTGCTGAAATATATGGATATTGTAATGTTAGACTAGTACTGTGGCATACTAGATAGTTTTGAATTAGATTTTTCTATGTGGTTGTAGCTCAATTGTAAAAGCGAAGGTTTACTAAGATAACTTTCCTTTTAATCCAATTGATACCGAAAAGCATAAAGCCGTAGCCAAAGTTGTGTCCATTATCATGCTTATTGATTGCAAGAAAAGTTTGTGTATAAATAGTTGTACTTCAATTACTTTTACGTGTGGCTGTAGCTCAGACGGAAGAGCGGTGGTTTCCTAAACCACAGGTCGCTGGTTCGATTCCAGCCAGCCACACTCTGCCGTACTCAAGTGCGGGAGATAAATCACAAATTCCAAGCTTGAATTATGTTGAAGCAGTATTTATCAGGTGATATTATAGTGGTCGTGAAACGAGGCCGAACCAACTTCCTCTTGTTCTTTGCTGCCTTGCTGATTGGACTGGATAAGTTTCCCGGCCAAGAGGTCACGCAGGAATTAACTGACAAGACATTTGAAAAATGGCGCGATCATATCAGGCCAAAAGATGATGACATCAAGTGGCAGAAAATTCCGTGGCATGCTGTTTTTTGGGATGCTGTACTAGAGGCGCAGGCAAAAGAGATGCCTATTTTGCTCTGGGCTATGAATGGCCATCCGCTTGCATGTACCTGAAATAACGGTGTAAAGGGCAGGCAGTCTGTCTGGTCCAATCCAAAGATTCAGGAGCTTGCTACGAAATTCATTCCGGTTGCAGATGAGGTGCATCAATTACAGACAAATAAAAACGCGGAAGGAGAGCTATTTAGAAAGATTGCAGAGCAGGGTCATTATGCGGGGCGTACAAAACCCACGGCTACACGCCAGGGAATTTATGCGGCGGCCCCAAGCGGCCTGCTCCTTGCATCGATCAATTCAAACAAGGCTGAAGATGTTGCAAAAATGCTGGCCAAGGCCCTTGCAAAATGGAACGAGCTTACACGCAAGGAAAGGTTGCTTTCGGAAGAACCTCAAAGGGATATTAAACGGCAATTTAGATGTCCTGAGGATGGACTTGTACTGCGTGTGAACTCTCGCGACCTGCCTCGTGAAAAGGTTGCCAATGATTGGCGCGCAAATGCGTGGAATCAGGATTATGCGTGGTTTAAAAAAGATGAGGCCCGAAAACTCCTGCCTTCTGAATTGAAACATGGTGCTCAATTCAAAATTCCAGAGTTTCTTATCAAGCGCCTTGCCCGCCTAAATCTGGTTGATAACGTGTGCGGCCAAACCGTACCTTATGAGGAGAAGAATGTAGAAAAGGCCCAGTTAACTTGCGAGATTACAAAGATAGATGGGGATATAGTATCAGTAAAATTTGAGGGAGAGTCTCGGACATCAGCAGTGGGAAAATGGCCAGTCGGAGGTTTCAAGGATATGGATAAACCAACAGAGCAAAAGCGGGGTTTTGAGGCACGGCTGTTGGGGTTTGCAACGTATAGCATCAAGAGCTCAAAATTTATTTCATTTGAACTGGTTGCAATAGGGACACGATGGGGCGGGACTCAGTATAACTTTCGAAGCGATGATTTAGAGCCGGCGCCCATTGGTATTCTCTTTACGCTTGCTGGAAAATTACCTTCCGAGACTGTAACTCCTGCATTTATTTGGTCATACGGATGGAAGTAAATCCTGGGAAAAAACTACTGACATCTAATTGTTTGATTATTGAGAAGATATTTCTACAATGATTTCGATGGCACACAAGAATAAGATAATGCTCCTTGTGATTGCAACTCTTTTACTTTGTAACTTGTCATTGATAGAACTTGGTCAGGATCAAAAGAAGATTGATGAGGCTATAAGCAAGGGATGCAAGTATCTGCTCAAAAATATAAGTATGGCTTATGAGCCAAGTCTGCCCAAATATTTTAAGGATAATCGCAAGGATGCAGATATAAGAGCTGAGCTTTTTTTGCTCACCTTGGTCCATGGTGGCGCTTTTTCTGAAAAGGATGAAAATTGTAAGAAGCTGCTTGTCTATGTACTCGACTGGCGTCCTTGTTCTACATATCGTGCCTCACTCAAGGCGATGGCGCTTTGCGCACTGAACAAGTCAAAATATGTGGAATTCATCGCAGAGTGTGGTCAGTATCTGATAGATACCCAAAGCAAGGAGGGGTACTGGACATATAGTTATAAGATTAAAAGTGATGGGAGTACTCATAATATAAATCCAAAGCCGAGAGAACCTGGGGATAAGCGGAAAGTAAAACTTGTGCGGCAAAAGCCTCCAGAGAACCTTGGCGATCGTGGGGATAATTCAAACAGTCAGTATGCCGCATTGGGACTTCGGGCATGCTATGATACCGGGATTGAGATACCGGTCGAGACACTGCAGCTCGCGAAGCAATGGTGGGAGAAGACTCAGTTTCCTGATGGCCACTGGCAATATGGTACCTCTGGCGGAGGTCTGGGGGATGGAACTTCAACAGATCAGCCAAAACCTGTGGTTTTTGGAAAAGAGAATCCTCATTACAAGTATCATCCGATGACAGCAGGCTGGGTATCGAGTCTGTGCATTGTCAAATACATCTTGGGTGAATACAAAAAGAGCAGCGATTTTGCAAATGACAAGGCGATATCAGCTGGGTTAAAGTGGATGGAGAAAAATTACAACTTTGTCGGCGGAGGAAGTGAGCTCAAGTTTGACGGTGGAAGCGATTACTACTGGTTCTATGCCCTTGAGAGATCAGGAATGCTCTCCAATGTAGACAAGTTTGGTGCACATGATTGGTATAAGGAAGGGGCCAAGTGGCTGGTGGAGAATCAAAAGTCAGATGGAAGTTGGGGGCAAGGACCCGTAGATACCTGTTTTGCAATTCTTTTCCTAGGCAGGGTAACAGAATCTCTAACTCACTAGAGAACTGAATAAATCCCTGATTTTTTTCTCGAGGTCATTACAAATTGTGCGTGTGAAATTGAGCTGTTCATCTGGTGGTGCGTAGCCAGGATCTGGAGTTGACCAGTGAATCACCTTCGGGGCCTTTAAACCCGCAGAGCATTCAGAGGCTGCAGAATCACAGAGTGTTACTATAATGTCTGCCTTGGCAAGAGGGACCTGACCGAGTCCTTTGCTACGGTTATTGGATATGTCTATTCCTTTCTCTGCCAATACCTTGACGGCTGGCTCAAATATTCCTTTTGGATTTGGGTGTGTCCCTGCACTGTAAATTTCTACACGATCACCCCCCAGGTGACGAGCCAAACCTTCCGCTAACTGGCTCCGCGCAATGTTGCCTGTTCAGATAAATATGATTCTTATCTTGTCGCTCACGGGGTTTAAATTTTATGTTTTGCCATGTTGCTTGCAAGTGCTGATTGAATTGAGTTATACTAACCTCCGCATGGTTGGGATAGGGTTTGATGTTCATATCAGGTCGGCAAAGAGGCCGCTTGTGCTAGGGGGGGTCAAAATCTCAGATAAAAACGGACTTGCAGGGCATTCAGACGCAGATGTTCTACTCCACGCCGTGATCGATGCTATTCTTGGTGCCCGGGGCAAGGGGGATATAGGAGATCATTTCCCTGATACAGATAAGAGATACAAAGGTGCAAGCAGCGTTAGATTGCTAAAAGAAACGCTTGAGAAGGTGGGTCGGATAAATCTAGTCAATGTTGATGTTACCGTCATTATGGATCGACCAAAACTGGCTGAATTTAAAAAGAGGATTTCGAAGAATCTAGCTGGTTTGCTTGGAATTTCTGAGGGCCAAGTGAATGTAAAAGCAAAGACATCAGAGGGTCTATTAAGGAATTGTGTTGCTTGTCAGGCAATAGTGCAGATAGAATGAGATTTTACAACACATATACAAAATCAATAGAAGAATTTATCCCAAAGCTAGAGGGTGAGGTTAGGATGTACAATTGCGGGCCGACAGTCTATTCACACCCACACATTGGTAATTTTCGCTCATTTATTTTTGCAGACCTGCTGAGGCGCTATCTTGAGTACAAGGGATATAAGGTGAGGCAGATCATGAACATCACGGATGTTGGTCACCTTACAATCGAGGCAGAGGATACTGGCGAGGATAAGCTGGAGATGGCAGCAAGGCGTCAGAACAAAGATCCATGGGAGATAGCTAGAATATATACTGACGAGTTCATGAGACTTGTTGAAGCCCTTAAGATAAGGAAACCTGAGCTTTATCCCAAGGCCACAGATCATATTTCGGAGATGATAGAAATAATAAAGCATTTGATTGCAAAGGGATTCGCATATGCTGTAAATGGTAATGTTTACTTTGATTGTTCAAAATTCACAAGCTATGGAAGACTCTCTGGAAATACCATAGAGGACTTGAAAGCAGGGGCAAGAATTGATGTAAATCCGGAAAAGAAAAATCCGGTCGATTTCGCGCTCTGGAAACAGGACCCGAGACACATAATGCAGTGGGAGAGTCCATGGGGAAAAGGTTTTCCCGGCTGGCACATCGAGTGTTCAGCAATGTCGATGAAATATCTTGGTGAAGTACTCGATATTCACACGGGCGGCGAAGATAATATTTTCCCGCATCACGAGTCGGAGATCGCACAGTCGGAATGTTATACCGGAAGGCAGTTTGTGCGATACTGGCTGCATGTGCGTTTTTTGCTGGTAGATGCTAAGAAGATGTCTAAATCAGCGGGGAACTTTTATACTGTGGATGATGTCTTGGCAAGGGGTGTCTCGCCAGTTGCACTCAGGTACCTCTTGCTGAGTACTCATTACAGAACGCAGGCAAATTTTACATTTGAAGCCCTTGAGGCGGCTCGGCAGGCCACCGAACGAATCAATGAGCTCTATAGAAAACTCAAAGAAACCTCTGAGACTAAACGCAAAGGAGAAGGTACATCAGAGATAATACAGGGGGCAAGCGCCAGTTTTACAAGCGCAATGGATGATGATCTTAATATATCCGGGGCCCTCTCTGCTCTATTTGATTTTGTAAGGGATGTGAATAAGAAACTTGATGTAATTGGCACAGATGGGGCTAAATCTGCCCTTTTCGCCCTAGAGAGTTTTGACAGTGTACTAGGCTGCCTTGAAACTCAGAGTGCGTCACTAGACCAACAAGTTCTGGAGCTAATTAAAAAAAGAGACGAGGCCCGCAAACTGCGCGACTTTAAAGAATCAGACAGGATACGTGATATGCTAAAATCCCAAGGGGTTCTTCTCAAGGATACGCCACAAGGCACTCGCTGGCAGAGAATTTAAATTCTAGATCTGAGCCATATAGAGTTGAGTCTGTAGAACATTTCCTGTCGTAATCAAAAAAGATAAACTAATACTAGAAAGTACGGAGGGAGGGAATATGGGAAGTGCGGCAGAGAAATTT
>SBBU01000366.1 GCA_005239585.1 Planctomycetaceae bacterium | reverse complement strand
GCAAGGTTTAATAATCTTCATTCTGTGAAATCTTTGGTTACCGCTATGGAAATGTTTGACCCACAGCTACAGGGTCATTCGTCGCGCGTTTGTTCTTATGCACAGGCAATTGCTAAAGAAATGTCGCTCTCTTCTGATGAGATATACAAAATCAGACTTGCGGCATTGCTGCATGATGTCGGCAAGCTTCCTGTCTGTTTGAGTCAGAAAGGCTCTTCGTCTGCAGGAGATCTAAGCGACGAGCGCCATGTCTTCTTTGGTGAAAAGATGATAGCAGGTATCCCGGGTCTTGATGAACTGCTTCCCGGTATCAAGTTTCACCATGAGAGGGCAGATGGGGCAGGTTATCCATATCACTTGAAGAATGCTGATACGCCTATTATGGGACGGATCATTATAGTTGCGAATGCCTTTGATAAGCTTTTTGCAACTGATTCAAGTAAGACGAGCTCTGGAACAAGTGAGATCCTGAAGAAATTTGCCCAGAAGGAAAAGGAATTTGATCCGGATTGCTTAAAGGCAATTCTTGTCTGCCACAGAAATGGGGTGCTCAATCAGGAGACACAGTCCACTAGTCTCTTTCAAGAATCCGAATCGTAGAAATGAAACAAAAGGTCTATCCCTGTGGCAATTCACCATCTGCTATCCGCCGAGTCTGGTGGACGGGTTACAGGCGGAACGGAGTATTTGTCAAAGGCGAATAATTACGGGCCTTTGACCAGAGTTACGTGAAAAGACCATATCACCTCCACCTCCCGTTTCAGGTCAATAGATCTCTTGTTCCTTTTGATCTTTCTAGAATTCCGTGTGAAGAGACGGATATTCTCGTAATAGGTAGTGGCGTTGCAGGTTTGAGGGCAGCGATCGAGTGTTCAAAGAGATATCGAGTCAACATTGTTACGAAATCCAGTAGATCTGAGACTAACAGCCAATATGCACAGGGTGGGATCGCAGCAGCAGTCTTTAGAGATGATTCTGTCAGGAAACACGCCCAGGATACAATCAAGGCTGGCGGCGATCTTGCAGACCAAAGGCTTGCAAGAATCCTTGCGGAGGAAGGAATAGAGCGTGCAAGGGAACTTGTTAAATGGGGGGCCCGGTTTGATGAAAGGCCGTCAAGAGAGGGCGGACATTCTCTTGCGCGTGTGCTTCATCGCGGTGATGAAACAGGGCAAGAGATTCAAAAGGTGCTTCTTAGGGTTGTCAACTGTCCGATAGTTGAAAATGCATACACTATAGATCTTATCACTGCGGATAATTGTTGCTATGGTGCGCTATTTGCTGACGCTCATGGAAAGCTCTTTGCTATCCTGGCCAAGAAGACAATACTTGCTTCGGGAGGAATCGGTCAGCTTTACAGAGAGACCACAAATCCTCCGATCGCAACCGGTGATGGAATTGCAATTGCTTACAGGGGAGGTGCTACAGTTCAAGATATGGAGTTTGTTCAGTTTCATCCTACAGCGTTATATATTGCTGGTGCATCGCGCGCACTTATTTCTGAGGCAGTAAGAGGAGCTGGAGCTATACTTCGTGATCGCACAGGTTATCCATTCATGAAGGATTATCATCCAATGTCAGAGCTCGCGCCAAGAGATTCAGTCTCGAGGGCAGTGCTTGAACATATGATAAAAACAGGAGACACACAGGTCTATCTTGATGTAAGGCATCTTGGCGGCCTTGTTAAGAAGGATTTTCCCGGGCTTTATTCAATCTGTAAACAGTTCAATATCAGGACTGAAAAAGAGATGATTCCCATCAGACCGGCTGCTCATTACATGATAGGGGGTATAAAAACAAATGAAATGGGTAAGACAGACGTTGAGAATTTCTATGCCTGCGGAGAGTGCGCCTCAACTGGCCTTCATGGCGCTAACAGACTAGGAAGTAACTCCCTTCTTGAGTGCCTTGTCTTTTCAAAAAGGGCTGCTGAGGACGCGTGCGGTCATTTGAGAAGATTAAAACCGCCAAAGATCAAGGTCGACGGGATTGCAGAAACCACGCATGGTTTAGATCTTGAAGATATCAAGAACTCACTTCGCAGCCTCATGTGGCGAAATGCCGGCATTGAGCGTGATAAAAACAGTCTTGAGGAGGCAATCGGTAAGCTTTTATACTGGTCTACTTATTCTCTTTATAAGAGATTTGATTCTATTGGTGCATGGGTGCTTCAGAATATGCTTATTAATGGCCTTCTTATATGCGGATTTGCCCTTGAACGTAAGGAATCAAGAGGAGTTCATTTTAGAAAAGATTATCCAAACTCAGATCCTAAATGGGAAAGACATATTGTAACACGATTGCAATCGTAATTATTTTTAAGTCTTTTTTTTCCTAGTCGTCTTTGATGAGCTCTCAGACAAAATATTGAAGTGAAAATTTAAATTTCCGATTTGCACCTCTCTATTTTGAAAAATATACAACATGTTGTGTCTTCTTGGCATTCATAGCAGGAAATCGACGTAGATGTCGATAAATTTTATATGATTTATTGACATACAAAGACTTGATTCTATAATAAACACAGATTTTTAGGAGACTTTGATAGGTTTGGAAGACTCGCAATTAGCAGGTCACAAGACGGATCAACCCTCCGAGCAGGAAAATCTCGAGAAACAAGTCCGCAGTCTCATGTCTGATGATTACTTTGAACAGTTGCAGTCAACTTTCATCATTGAGCGTTACGGAAAAGAGGTAGCAGTTCTGATCATAGAGATGATGCTGAAGAACAATTCAAGTCCTGACAAAATAAATGACGGGACATACATGCTTCAGGTGATTGGAAAAAATGCGGTCGGTCCAATCTTGAAAGCAATCGATTCTTCGAAGATTGAGAAGAATTACGATGTTTATCTCCTCAACGGCCTGCTGGAGACACTTGGAAAGATAGAAGACAAATCGGCAGCCGCAACTGTAGCGGCCCAGTTGGACAAGTTGGATAAAGTGATAAACGAGGGCAAGAATCAATTCCTTGTCGAGCTTTGTCAGGATTCGAAAATCAAGGTGCTCTCTGTGCTTGGAGAACTGCAGGATAGATCTAGAGTTGATGATCTTCTTTCGTTACTAGGAGATGGGACTAAGAATGTTGGTTTGGAGATCATAAAGACGCTTGGAAAAATAGGTGACAAGCGCGCCCTGCGTCCCTTGTTAAGGTTATATTCCAAGTCAGATGATGCCTCTTACTTTGTAGCCCAGTGTGTTAAGGACACATTTAGAGAGATTGTAAAGAGAGACAAGATAGAAATAGATGATGCCTTGTTTTCAAAGTTGACATTGCAGGAAGTTGAAACGCTTAATCAAATCTATCCGAAACAGCGGACCCAGAATGGCAACCATGAGAATGGGTCTAATGGTAAATCAGCGAATGGGTCTGCAAAATCAAAAGATCAGGAAAAGACCGCTAAAACGGCTTAAATCACGTTTTTACGCCAAATCCGTGGGTTCTTCAACAGAATAGCAGACTGTGTCTTGCTGGATTCGTTTGACAAGTCCAGAAAGAACTTTGCCTGGTCCAAATTCATAGAATTCATTGACTCCATTCGCAGTCATTGTTCTTACAGATTTTTCCCAGAGAACCGCGCTTGTTATCTGTTTCATCATTAAATCTTTTATTGCCTGACCACTCTTTATGATTTCGCCGGTCACGCTTGATACAAACGGGACCTGCGGGTCTTTGAACTCTATCCGTACAAGCGTTTCGTTTAATTTTATCTGGGAATACAACATTACAGGAGAGTGATAAGCCCCCGCAACCCTAAGCGGTATCGTGCGCTTTGCCCCATTTTCCATGCAAAGTTTAGCCGCATGCTCAAGCGCAGCTTTTTCACCTGAAATGACAACCTGACCCGGTGCATTTGCATTGGATACACAGACAATGCCCGACTGCTTTGCATCATTGCATGCCATCTCCACTTTTGAAGCCTCAAGGCCCAGCACTGATACCATACCACTGGGGGTCTTGTCACAATCCTGTTGCATAAGTTCTCCCCTGAGCTTGACAATCTTCAGCGCCTCTTCAAAGTCCAGTGTTTCGGCATAGACGAGGGCTGTGTATTCACCGAGTGAAAGGCCGGTGCAAAATAGAGGCGTTATATCTTTTTTTGTCTTGAAGAATTCAAAGCAGGCCAGACCTGCCACAAGCAGTGCTGGTTGCGATATGTCTGTCCTGTTGAGTCTCTCTTGCGGTCCGTTGAAACATAGATTTGCGAGGTCAAATCCAAGGATCGAATTTGCCTTCTGAAAGAGTTGTTGTGCAGCAGGGCAAACTTGAGCGATGTTCTTTGTCATCCCTACAGACTGGGAGCCTTGTCCAGCAAAAAGAAATGCTGTTGTCATTTTTTCATTCCTTCTCCCATGTTTTTGAGATGTGCGTATCCACTTTGAGTGGGACACTGAGTTTATAAACATTTGACATCTCTTTTCTCAATAACTCCGCTACCTCTTCCGCCTCGGCTTCTTTTGCCTCCACAACAAGTTCGTCGTGAACCTGCATGATAAGTCTGGAGGGTTTTTTCAGTTTGCGATGCAGATTTATCATGGCAAGCTTGATGAGATCTGCAGCACTTCCCTGAATTGGGGTATTGATTGCTAGTCGTTCAGCTTGCTTCCTGACAGTTGAATTTGAACTATCGATACCCGGCACAAATCTTTTCCTGTCGAGTATTGTCCTGACGCTTCCTTCCTTTCTGGCCCTTTCAACAAGCTCTGCCATGAAGGTTTTCACGCCGCTGTACCGTGCGAAATATCTGTTAATATATTCGGCTGACTGTTTTACCGGAATACCTGTCCTCAGATAGAGACCGTGTGGAGAGATCCCATAAATTATGCTGAAATTTATTTCCTTGGCCTTCCGCCTCATGTCGGGCGTTACCATACCGGGAAGCACCTGAAAGACCTCGATTGCAGTTTGAGAATGTATGTCCTTATCTTCTTTAAATGCATTAACAAATAATGGATCTTGTGAGAGGTGTGCAAGGAGTCTTAGCTCGATCTGAGAATAATCCCCCCAAACCAGCGTAAAGCCTCTTTCTGCAACAAAGGCCTTTCGAATCAAGCGCCCTTCCTGAGTTTTTATTGGTATGTTCTGCAGGTTGGGATTGGAAGAGATTATCCTGCCTGTAGAGGCGATGGCTTGATTGTATCTCGTGTGAACTCGGCTTGTTTCTGGCAGGACCATCTTCGGCAGGGCGTCAATGTAGCCGTGTTTTAACTTTGCGAGAGTCCTGTGCTCTATTAGTTTTTCCGGCAAAGGGTGAGCTTTAGTAAGGTCTTCTAGTACACTCACATCTGTTGAAAATCCAGTTTGGGTCTTTTTTGTCGGCTTGAGGCCGAGTTTCTCAAAGCGTATATGCGAAAGTTGCTT
>SBBU01000082.1 GCA_005239585.1 Planctomycetaceae bacterium | reverse complement strand
TTCGCGCTAGCTCTAGCGGCTCCGCTGCGCTCGCTCGCCGCCTAGACCCTTAACTTTTCATCGCCCTAAAGTTGTTCCTAAATTTTACTGACATCTCACCCAGCTCTTTTAGGAGTTTTTCCACGTTATCTTGAACGACAAAGCCGGTAAGACAGCAAAATATTATTATAGTTTGTGACATAAGCTCTCCTTTTCGATATTTGCAATTATTGCAACATGAATTTGTGAATCAAGGCATTTATTCGCCTTTGCCACCTGCCTGCTGAAGCGGCAGTGCAGGCAGGGAATACCACCCAGCTTGCTGTGCGGAGATTCATTTTTGCCGGGAGCGGACATCAATCAGTCGGGTCCAATAGCAAATTACCGCTGAGGAACGGCAAGGATGATCTGGTTTGTCTCGATCATTTTTTTCAGGAGAGGTTTATAGGGTTCCCCCGAGGCCGTTAGGATCCCGCCGATATAGTCCTCCACGTCTAGGCGATCAAATAAGCGAAACCAGTGTGCACCTATAACATAGGGTAGGTTTACCAACTGTGATATGCAATTTTTGTAGCCTTGGCCCCTCTCTTCTTGATCCCTGACTATCCATTGCCATCCCCATGTGAAATTCCGAGATGGATCACGGACAGCCAGGTTCCATTCTGTGATAATGATCGGTCTTCTAGTCCTCTGATGCAGGGCTCGAATGGAATCTAGTTCATCTTCGATAATGAATGGTCCATGCCACGGATAAAGATTGAGTGAAATGGCGTCATATTTGCCAAAAAGTTCCATGGGTTGCCATGACCATCGCCCCAATGGTTTATCACTGAAACAAGAAAATCTGTGGCTAAAGATCATGTGATTCGGGTCAACTTCTTTAACAGCATTATAGCAAAACTCCACATATTCGCGTACCAGATGCATTTCAAAGTCCTCAAAGTCTCGGTACATGGGATCTGGGCTGTTTTTAGGCGCAGGGGTCCAGGGTGGAACCTCTGATGTCCTTGGATCTGGTTTTTGCTTTATGACGTCTTCAAAGGACTTGAAGCTGAACTTTCGCTTGTCAGTACTCCACTTGGTATTGAGATTTGCAATGTCACCCTTGAAACGTTCAGAGAGCCAGCGGGAGAATTCCTTGCCACAGCCTTCTGAGTAAAAAAAAGGGATCATAGTGGGCCAATGAGCCAGTTCGTTATCGATGTGATATGCAATCAGGTTGCGATCGTTTTTTAGGGGCTCAGCAATCTGTTTTGCCCTTCGCCTAGTCTCTGATCTCCAAGTTGGGTTGAATGGATCGGGCCACTTCCAATTCCCGGGGATCTGCGCGCCTTCCGGCCCTTCCAGACAATATTTGTTCTCTTTGTGTTTTGTTGTTATAAAAACGTTAAATCTAAGACCTTCTTTTCTCGTTGGTTCTAGTACCTCAGGACCGAACCATGCCGCAAGGCTTGAAAATCCCCAGCTTTTAACATCCTTGATTGTTTTCTTTGCCCATTCATTGCGATCCGGAAAGCTTTTTACAAGTTCCTTCGAGTCTGCTTCATAGATTACCTTACATAAACCCACGTCCCAGAAGAGATTGCCGTCGGCATCAACAAGCCATGAGACACCGTTGATTTCCTCAATGTGAATAAAGCCTGTTGCCTTGGCTTTTGGCGGTGAGTGATGAACATTTAATGAGGGGATCTTTGGAGGTTCTAGTTTCCCGGGTATACGTTCGAGGGAGGGCGAGTCAAACAATACTGTTCCAATGCCTTTGCCATGGATAACAAGTTCAACTTCATGGATCATCTTTGAGGTAAAAATTGCCTCGAATGTTTTCCAGTCATGATCTTGTTCTATCTTTGCGATTTCCACCCTCTCTTCTTCGGGTAGGATCTTCCAGAGTTTTCGAAGGTCGTATCGGTCAGTACAGAGAAGGGTTGCCCCGAATTGCCCGTTTTTTATTCCGTTCGCGCGGGCGCGTAATTTGATACGGTATTCTCCGCGTGGAATTATTATCTTTTGATTTAGCTTTGTTTGGTCCTGTGTGCCATTGTGAGAGATTTTTGCACTCTTTGATCCATCAAATTTTATCTCGTATGTTTGAGATGTGCCACAGGTACACATGTGAAAAATTGCTGTGATTAACAAGAGTTTGGTGGTAAATCGTTTCATAGTGAACTTCAGAGGATAACATATTCATGCGCGATTTCAATATACCTACTTGTGCCGTATTTCGTAAATTCGTCCCGCACCTATTCTGGATATGTGGTTCAAAAGAAAAATCGTAACTTATAACCAGAATAGGTGCGAGACGAATGCCCTCGTGGCACACAATTATGGGGACGTGAAAGTGCGATGAAATCATTGCGAAAAAGGGTTGCCACGAGGGCGTCCCTTGTGATCCGCCAACAGAGTTGGCGGATCACAAGGGACTTAGGAAATACGGCACTTGATAATTGATGCCCCATCGGCGGAATTACAGATAAAGATTTGAGGTTCCTTGCCTGTCTGGATGTTGTAAACCATTTTCAGGTGGTCTTGAAAACCATCGAGAGCTGATTGCCTAACAAGTGCCACCACCGCACCTCCGAAACCTGCGCCTGTCATCTTGCAACCGAATACTCCGTCGATAGATTGGGTCGCGTCAACCAAATAGTCGAGTTCAGGACAGCTCACTTGGTAGAGTTCCTTGAGCGATTGATGAGACTCGTACATCAGTCTTCCAAACGACTCGATATCTCCTTTCGAAAGCGCTTCAATCCCCTTTCTCACACGCTGGTTTTCCATAATCACGTGCTTACAGCGGTTGGCAATTGTAGGAGGCATCTCTTTTTGTGCAATATTTAGAATTTCCTCTGTTGCATTGCCAAGCTTCAATATCCTTGGATTATGCTTTTGAATAAAACCTAATCCTTCGTTACATTCTTGGACACGTTTATTATAGGCTGAAAATGCCAGCTCATGTTTGATTCCGGTATGGCATACTGCAATAGAGACTTGCTTTGGATCAAGCGGGACATGGTTATACTTTAAAGTATCACAATTGATCGATATAGCATGATCTTTCTTGGCAAGATAAGAGGTAAACTGGTCCATAATGCCGCAATTTACGCTCACAAATTGGTTCTCAGCAGCCTGACATAGGGTAACAAGAAGAACTGGCCCGAGTTTGAGTTTAAATAGTTCCTTCAAGGCGACTGCGGTGGCTACTTCCAGTGCAGCAGAAGAGGCAAGACCAGCTCCCAGAGGGATTGTACCTGCCACGAGTGCATCGAATCCCCCTAGGGCAAAATCATTTTCTACAAGTTCGTAAGCTACTCCAAGTACATAATTTGCCCAGTGATAGTCTGGAGAGGATTGGCGTGCAACTTCTTTTAGATTAAGTAACTTGTCAAAGTCAGCGGAAAATAATCCGATGCCTTTATCTTTACGTCTGCGGCAGAGGAATATCATATCCTTGTCTATAGCCACAGGTAGGACGAGACCACCTGTATAATCTGTGTGTTCTCCGAGCAGGTTGACTCTGCCAGGTGCCCGCACTGCAATTTCAGGCTCAGCACGAAAGTGCTGTTTGAATAGGGCAACAAGTCGAGTTAGTTGCTCCATATTTAATAATTTCCTTCAATAGCTTAATGGTTTACATATCCATTCGGGTGATTTGCATGCCACTTCCAAGCGGTTTCAATTATCTCTTCGAGACCGAATGTTGGTTGCCAACCAAGATCGCTCTTGATCTTACGGTTGCTTGCAACAAGGAATGGTGGATCGCCGGGCCTGCGTCTCTCATTTTTAACTAGGATTTTCTTACCGGTGATCTTACGAGCTGTTTCGATGACTTGACGGACAGAGTAACCTTGGCCATTTCCGACGTTAAACACGGTACTGTGATTTCTAGTCTTTAGGTCTTCTAGGGCAAGCACATGTGCATTTGCCAAGTCGCACACGTGGACATAGTCGCGTATGCATGTGCCATCTGGCGTCGGATAATTTGTACCGTAAATTGGGATCCTCTTTTCAGTGATAATTGATTGAAATATACGCGGGATTAAATGGGTTTCAGGTCTGTGATCTTCTCCAATGTTGCCAGCCGAGTCTGCACCTGCCGCATTAAAGTACCGCAATATAGAATGCTTTATTCCATATGCCCTCTCAAAGTCAGAGAGCATCCACTCTATGGCAAGCTTTGTGTGGCCATAGCAATTGATAGGATTTGTCGGATTGTCCTCTGTAATCGGGGCCTTGTCTTGTGTGCCATAGACTGCAGCAGTGGAAGAGAAGATAAAGTATTTTACTTGCGCAGCGACGGCCTCTTTTAGAAGATTCAGGGTCCCTGCTAGATTATTTTCATAATATTTGACTGGATTTTGAACTGATTCTTCTACTATGGAAGATGCTGAAAAGTGCATAATGGCCTCGATTTTGTTTCTGCTGAATATGGTTTTAAGCGCTTTTGAGTCAGAAATATCACCTATAAAGACCTTGGATCTGGATTTTGAAGATTTATGGCCAGTTGAGAGGTTATCAAGTACGATTACATTATACTTTTTCTCAAGCGCTCTAACCGTGTGACATCCAATGTAGCCTAGCCCTCCAGCCACGAGAATATTGCTATTCATGCGGTTAGATAATATAGGATTAGGTGTGATTCATCAAGATCAAACATTGTATATGCCTAGACGTATAAGCATATAGAGATGGTAGTAATCACTTGCGAAAGGAGATTCATATGAGACGATCTAACCGTTGGATTGGAGCTGGTAGAGTAACACTTACTGGGGTTTTACTTGTCCTCCCTCTACTGCTTGGGGCAGTGGAGAGAGATACTTGGTCAAGTGATCAGGAGAAGCTTGAAAAGGCTCTGGATCTAATGACTGTTGACTTGATCAAGAAATATCATTCTGTTCTAACGACGGATGAGATGGACGGACGCGGCGCAGGCACACCAGGGGGACTCAAGGCAACTGAATTTATAGCTAACTGCTTTAAAGAGGCAAAGCTAAAACCAGTAGGCAAAGGTGGTGGTGGTGAGGGAGAAGGATACTTTCAACCCTTTACAATGAAAGGGAAAGAGTGTCGCAATTGCGTTGGGCTGTTGGAAGGTTCTGATGATAAATTAAAAGATGAGATTATTGTTGTAGGCGGACATCATGATCACGCTGGATCCAAAGCCAATCCGGGCGGCGGTCAAAACGGAGGCACAAAAGGCAATGACACTATTTGGAATGGCGCTGATGACAACGGCTCAGGCAGCTCTATGGTTGTTACATTGGCAAATGTGTTTGCTCTATCAGGCCTTAAAACAAAGCGTTCAATACTCTTTATAACATTTGATGCAGAAGAGCATGGCCTTGTAGGTTCAAAGAATTATGCCAAAAGTCCCTTGTTCGATATAAAGAAACATGTGGCCATGATAAATCTCGACATGATAGGAAGGAATCCAGATCGCCCTGTGGATCATTGGGGCACCAGTACTTTTGAGGGAGATACTGTAAAAGACCTGGTTAAAAAAGCGTCTGAAAAGGCAGGACTTAATATCAGTATTCATAAGGATCTTGGGCAGTATTGGATGCGAAGCGATCAGGGATCTTTCTACGCCAAAGATATCCCAGCCATGTTTTTCTTTACTGGTGAGCATGCTGATTATCACAAAATAACTGACCACGCTGACAAGATTGCATACGATCGCATGGCACAGATTGGAAAAACCGTCATTGCCATACTGGGTGAGCTGGGTACCATGGATCAAGTCCCGAAAGTCGTTAAGAAAAAGAAATAGCCTGGGTTATAATAATACGCGATGTCAATTTACACTAAGGTCATATTTCTGATTGTAACGATACCTGTCTCTTTCAATACGACTTGGTGCCAAAGCAAAGAGAGTGTAGTTGAACATTCAACCTCATGTCCAAAATCGTGCAAACCCTGTGAGGCAGCTCTTGATAAGGGACTGACTTTTATAGTCTCCGGGCAAAAAGATGACGGGAGTTGGAGCGATAAACTTGCTTATGACATGCAGCAGCGAAATGCAGATCGCCTCCATAAACTTGCTTTTACATCATTTTGTGGATTGGCTCTATGCACACATTTAAAATACGAAAAGGAGATTCAAAGGGCAGTAGATTACATTCAGAAAGCACTGCCCAAATTTATAGAAGCAGGGACTCAGCCAGGCGATATGCGGAATGTGCAGATCGCAGATGTCTTGATTTTTCTATGCCACGTGTATCACAAGAAAGAATCACAAGATATCAAGTCACTAATTGAAAAAGGGAGGGACTTGCTGGTTGAGAATCATGGCAAGGATGGAAGC
>SBBU01000147.1 GCA_005239585.1 Planctomycetaceae bacterium | reverse complement strand
GTATTATGAATGCCCCATCCAGTGTTCGCCCTCTCATATAAGCGAGCGGAACAATTTCTATGATATCATTCTCCATAAACCTCTTTAGTTGTCCGAATTGAAGAAAGTAATTGAGCGCATCATAGACTGGGCGTAGATAAGGATGAACTTTCTCATAAATGTCGCCCGGCAAAAAACCGAGTTTCTCACCTGCCTCTACCGCAGGTCTTACAAGCACAACCCTTCTTACAATTCCCCTATTGAGATACTCTACTGCCTTGGCAACAGCAAGAAATGTCTTTCCAGTCCCAGCAGGCCCTATAGAGAATACGATATCATTTCGATCAATCTCCTCAAGATAAAACTTTTGCTTCTCACTCTTTGGCTCAAAATTTACTACACGAAACGTACTTTTATGAGAACTCGTCTCGGTTTTTCCGGGTTCAAAGAGACCAGATACGTCTGAATCATTTATCTCTCTCGCACTTGAAATTGCCTTGAGCCTGGTCAATGCATCATATGCCGCCTCCACCGATTTGCGACTGCCTATTATCCGAAGATTGCCATTCCTTACGTAAATTCTTGCGCCTGTTTTATCAGTAACTGCTTTTATGTTCTTATCAAGCACACCCAGAAGCCTATACAACTCATCCTTGTCTCTAAGAGGAATATCTTTATGCATCTATATCAGCTCAACTTTAGAATCAAATATGTAAAAGGTAATGAGATCAAGAACGAATCACAAACATCTAGAACTCCCCCCATATCCCCGAAAAGATGCCCTGAGTCCTTGATACCCGCCCACCTCTTAATGCCTGATTTAATTGCATCTCCTACCGTAGCCAAAATTGTAACTGCGAGGCAAAAAGATATCAATGCAAAAAAAGGTAATGAATAATTGTTAAATAAAGGTGTTAGCTTGATCACTGCAATACCAGCTGCTGTACCAGCACACAGACCTGCAATGGTTCCTTCCCAAGTCTTCATGGGGCTCAGCTTCGGCGCAATTTTATGCCTGCCAAAGAGCTTTCCAACCACATAAGCAAACATGTCATTTATCTTGCACACGCACAGAATAAATAGGTAATAATAGTGAATATTGTGTCTCAACCCATCGATATCTGATGCCCAAATTGCAAACCTAAGTAACCCGCAATAATAGAATCCAACCATGCAGAAAACTATTTGATTAAACCTAAAACCAAGGACTATCAAGCCAGCCAAAAGGTAGAGGAGAAACCCAAGCTCTACAGGATAAAAGAAACAACTGGCAAAAAGAAATAACATTGGGAAAAAAATGGGTATCTTTATTCCTCTCAGATGCACCATCAAACCAAATTCATAAAAACAGAGGGTTGATGCCACTGCTATAACTATAGGTACTGCTATGAAATATTTTGTCGTCAAGTCTATATAAATAGCTGACAATAGCATTGCTACCAGCAATATTGTCCAAGCAAGCCTTGTAAGAAAATTTGTCATGGTATTCTACTTATTATAAAAATTTAAAACGAAAACCCTCATCCGAGATTCGAGTCGTGTGATTTTCAAAAACACACAAAGTGAGTATTACAGATCTTCTATTCTACCAAACTTTCGCTCACGATTACTGTATTCTCTAATCGCTTCATAAAGGTCGGATTTAGTAAAATCTGGCCACAGTATGGGAATGACAACTATTTCTGTATATGAGACGTGCCACAACAAAAAGTTAGAGATTCTCATCTCACCCCCCGTACGTATCAAGAGATCAGGAGGGTCCATGGATGGGTCATACATGTATTGTTCAAATTTATCTATGGTAATATTTTCGGGATTCATCCTGCCAAGTTTTACATCATTTATAATCCTTTTTACAGCATCTATTATCTCCTGCCTACCTCCGTAATTTAATGCCAGGTTTAGAACCATACCTGTATTGCCACTCACCAAATTCATCGTCTCGCTCAACACCTCTCGAACATCCTGAGGTAGTTCACCTGTTCTCCCTATGGTTACAAGTTTTATATTGTTCTCCATAAGTTCGTCCCGTTCTTTCACCAAATAATCTTTCAAAAGTTTCATGAGATGATTGATCTCTCTACGCGGCCTCTCCCAGTTTTCTGCTGAGAATGCATACAAGGTAAGTCTGCTGACACCGAGTTTTGCACAACTCCTCGTGATTTCTCTTACTGCCGATGCCCCTCTGTCGTGGCCATTGATCCTGAGAAGACCCTGTTGTCTTGCCCAACGGCCATTTCCATCCATTATGACAGCGATGTGTTTGGGTATGGTTATCCCCTTCAATTCCCTTGGCAGCTCTACTTTCTCCATATTAGATCCTTGCGGTCACCACCAACTGAAACAATGGTTATTGGAACATCCAGATACCGCTCAATAAAGTCCAGATACCTCTTTGCATTTTGATGCAAATCCTGCATCTTACGGGGTGTCGAAGTTTCTTTTGGCCACCCTTTGAACATTTTATAGAGAGGCTTGCAGCCCTCTAAAAGACTAGTATCAGCGGGAATCGATCTGCTCAATTTCCCATTTACACGATAAGATACTGCAAAACCGATCTCGGAAAGGCCAGATAGCACATCCAATTTTGTTATTACCAGTTCATCTGCTCCGTTAATTTTACACGCGTACTTGACTGACACTCCATCGAACCAGCCACATCTCCTTGATCTGCCAGTTGTTGACCCATACTCGTGGCCGACCTCTCTAATCAGCTCTCCAATCTTGCCCTTTATTTCTGTCTGAAAAGGCCCTTCACCCACTCTTGTGGTATATGCTTTTGCTATACCCAAAACACGATTCACAGACTTGGGTGAAAGTCCTGTCCCTGCAGAGAGACCACATACATCTGAGTTGGAGCTGGTTACATATGGATATGTACCAAAATCAATATCCAATAATGTGCCATGAGCGCCCTCAAATATGAGTTTCTTGTCTTTTCTGACTGCTTCGTTAAGCACCTCTATCGTATCGCTTATAAAGGGTTTTAGCCTGCGTGCATAATCTTTATATTCACTCTCTATCTGTTCTGGAACAAGCCTATCGCTAGCGCCAAAGAATAAATTTCTAGACTTGAGGATGCTGGAAAGCCTCTTCTCAAGTGTTTTCGAATTATAAAGATCTGCCATCCTGAACCCGCTCCTTGCCACTTTATCTGCATAGCATGGTCCAATGCCGCGAAGTGTTGTACCGATCTTGAGATTCGGATCGACTTCTTGGAGTCGATCCATAGTTTTATGATAAGGCATTACAACATGGGCTCTGTCGCTTACAAGCAAGTTCCTATCAACCTTGATCCCCCTGCCCCTCAAGGCATCGATTTCGCTTAACAGGCCAGACGGGTCGATCACAACACCATTAGAGATTACACACCTTACTCTCGGATGTAATATACCGCTAGGTATATGGTGCATGACAAATTTTTCACCATTTACCCGAACTGTGTGGCCAGCGTTAGCACCCCCCTGATACCGGACAACATAGTCAGCGTCCTGTGAAAGTACATCTACGATTTTTCCCTTACCCTCATCTCCCCATTGCACTCCAACTATACAAATTGTTGCCATCTAACAGTAACCTGCCAATGAACGACATTTCTGATTGGATAGTTTAAATCCGGAATATGAATATCTAAATTTGGTTTTTCTTCGTATTTCGATCTCATAGCCTCGAATTTGTACAACATTAGATTTGTTCTAATCAGATGGCCTGAGCTTTTCAAGCACTTCTTGTCTTTTACCGTCAGTCTTCAGACCTTTCATCACAGCCATAGCGCTTGTGAATTTGTTGAAAAGGTATCTGGAATCGTGAGGGCCGGGAGATGCTTCAGGATGATACTGAACAGCAAACGCCGGATAATGCCGATGACTAATACCTTCGATTGTTGAATCATTGAGATTGATATGTGTTATCTCAAAACCTGCCTTGATAGCGGACTGTTCGTCCACAGCGAAACCATGATTTTGGCTTGTGATCTCCACATGGCCATTTGATAGATTCTTCACCGGGTGATTGGCACCGTGATGCCCAAATTTGAGTTTGTACGTTGATGCACCAAAGGCATGAGCCAGAAGCTGATGACCAAGGCATATTCCAAAGATAGGCAAACCCTTTTTTACAAGCCCCTTGATGGTTTCAATTGTACAAGTCACAACCTCAGGATCTCCGGGCCCATTAGAGACGACAATTCCATCAAACCTGCCACTGGCTATTTCCTCAGCCGTACTAAATGCGGGAAATATAGTCACATCACAACCTGATGTGATTAAAAGACGTACAATGTTATATTTTGCGCCGCAATCTATGAGAGCAACCTTGAATTTGGGTTCAACACTATTACTATAATTAAAATTTTCAAGCTGTGTGTAATGGGTCGGAGTCACTCTGGAAACAAGCTTTACAAGGTCCAATCCCTTCATTGAAGGTACTTTCTTAGCTTTTGAGATTAAGCTCTGGTCATCAGCATCCACCGTAGAGATCACACCATTCATAGAGCCGTTGATACGCAATTTTTTGGTCAGATCACGTGTATCTATACCCTCAAGCGCTACTATGCCATGCCTTTTTAAATACGAGGAAAGCTGCTCAGTTGCCCGCCAATTAGATACCCACTTGGAGGCCTCCCTGCATATAAAACCCTCAACCCAAGGCCGGTCCGACTCGACATCCTCAGCATTCACGCCATAATTTCCGATCTGGGTGTATGTCATTGTAACTATCTGACCTTTGTAGGATGGGTCAGTAAGTATTTCCTGATAACCTGTCATCGCAGTGTTGAAAACAACCTCTCCCTTCGCCTCGCCCTCTCCCCCAAATGAATATCCTGTGTATACAGTTCCGTCTTCTAGCGCAAGTTTGGCAATTTTATCCATATCTATTTTTTAAGCGGTCCGCCAGTAACTATCACCATTTTTGTTGGGTCAAGGTGTTTTTTTATTGCCTGATGAACCTGTTCCTTTGTCAGTGATTGTATGCCTTTGACATAAGACTTGTGATAGTCAACAGGAAGGTTAAACCTCTTTAGAAGGATAAGATAATCACACAAATCGGAGGTTACTTCCCATGTTGAAAAGAACCTCTTTGCAAGGTGATTCTTGGTTGAATTCACTTCTTCATCGGTTGGACCTTCGCTGACAAATTTTTTGAGGACACCCATTGCTGTTTTCATAGCTTCATCTCTGCGCTTTACATCAAAAAACCCGAAATATACCGTGAAAGCGCTTGGATAATAGTCAGCACCTCTTGTGATCGTGCCCCAGACCTCATAACAACTGACACTCCCCTCTCTTAGTTCCAGTGAAAGTCTGTCAACCATTGCAGGCGCTGCGCCAAGAATAGTTTCGGCTACCCTGAGCGCATAATAATCTGGATCATTTCTATCGATTCCAATGTGTCCCATGTATACATTGATCTGCTTATCTGTTTCTCTATTAAGTTCCAATGAAACCTGTGAAGGCTGACGATTCGGTTTAGGAACAGGCAGATCAAGTTGTACGTCATCGTTAGCCCATTCAGAAAATAGCCTTCTAACCTCAACTATGGCCCTTAGTGGATCTACTGCACCACTTATCGCTATGATTGTGTTATCTGGTCTGAAAAATTTTTTATGATGCTCAATGGCATCCTGAACAGTCAATTTTTCTACTATTTC
>SBBU01000002.1 GCA_005239585.1 Planctomycetaceae bacterium | reverse complement strand
TGATGCTCATCTATGTCGTTCATAACCTTAAAATCCTTCTCAGATTAAAAGTCGCTCTAGGCCTACGTTTCCCCTTTCCGATTTTTTGGACAAGCTCATTTATACTTGACCCTGTTTTTCCTCAAACTATAATCAACCACGTCAGGAAATGGCTATTCTAATCTTTTTTCTGGTAATTCTTATGCAAATAGAAGGTATACCACATGAAAAAAAAACATCCCAATCTACTGAAGAGCTATGGCTTGATACAATGGATCTTTCTGGCGTTATGCAGGAGTGGGGTCAAGCCAAGGCTAACAAGTCTGTCGAGGGCAAACAGATCACGATTGCAGGCAAGACCTATAAGCGAGGGATCGGGACACATGCCTATAGCGAATTCAACATCGACCTCAAGACCTCAGCGCTGGAATTTGAGGCATGGGTTGGAGTCGATTCGGAGATTGGCAAAAACCCCGGGTCTGTGGTCTTCCAAGTTTATGTGGACGGGAAGAAATCTTTCGACAGTGGTGTCATGAAGGTCTCAACCGAAGCAAAACATGTTCAGGTCGAATTAAAGGGTGCAAAAATTCTGAGGCTGGTTGTCACAGATGCTGATGATGGGAATTCTTACGACCATGCAGACTGGGCGATGGCGAAACTGGCGATCACAGCAGGGAGTAAAGAAAAACCAGCTCCATACAAGGGACACATCAGACCAGCAGTAATTCTTACCCCCAAACCGCCCGATGTGCCGCGAATCAACGGCCCGCGCATATTTGGTTGTAGACCCGGTTCAGTTTTTCTTTACACCATCCCTGCTACAGGTAAAGACCCAATCAAGTTTTCAGCTGAAGGTTTACCTTCTGGCCTGAAGCTCGATAAGAATTCAGGCCAAATCACAGGCAGTGTAAAAGAAAAAGGCTCATACAAGGTGGAACTCAGTGCAACCAACTCGCTTGGGAAAGATACGATCGCGTTTGAAATGGTTATCGGTGATAAGATCTGCCTTGTCCCGCCTATGGGTTGGAACAGTTGGAACTGCTGGGGCACGAGTGTGGATGACGCAAAGATTCGTGCAGCTGCTGACGCGATGTTCAAATCGGGCCTTGCCAAGCACGGATGGAGCTACATCAATATCGACGACGCGTGGGAAGGCAAACGAGATAAGAATGGCGTCATTATACCGAACAGCAAGTTTCCAGACATGAAGGCCCTCGGAGACCATATACACAGCAAAGGTTTAAAATTTGGGATATACACCTCTCCCGGACCAAAGACCTGCGCAGGTTATGAAGGAAGCTTTGGTCATGAAGAACAAGACGCAAAGACCTACGCCTCGTGGGGTGTTGACTATGTCAAACATGATTGGTGTTCATGCCAGAGCAAGGACTTGAAGGAGCCATATAAAATCATGCGCAAGGCACTGGACAAACTTGACCGCGACATTCTATATAGTCTCTGTCAGTATGGCATGGGTAATGTGTGGGAATGGGGCGCCGAGGTAGGGGGCAACTGCTGGCGAACAACGGGCGATATCTTTGATACATGGATGAGCATGTCCAAGATCGGCTTTGGCCAAAACGGTCATGAAAAATATGCAGGCCCCGGGCATTGGAATGATCCAGACATGCTGGTTGTCGGTATGGTCGGCTGGGGTCCGAAGGTACGTCAGACGCGGCTCGCAGCAGACGAACAGTACACACACGTCTCGCTCTGGTCTCTCCTTGCCGCACCACTTCTTATAGGATGTGATCTCTCACAACTTGATGAATTCACGCTCAACTTGCTGACAAATGATGAGGTGCTCGCTGTCAATCAAGACCGTCTGGGAAAACAAGGCTATCGCGTGAAAAAAGAGGGCGATAGTGAGGTCTGGATCAAACCTCTATATGACGGCACAATCGCAGTTGGACTCTTTAATTTAAATCTACTAGAAAATGAAGTATCTGTAACATGGGAGGATTTGAAGATCAAAGGTCTACAACAGGTACGGGACCTATGGCGGCAAAAAGATCTAGGTGAGAAGAAAGATGGCTTTACAGCTACCATAGCCCCACACGGCGTCGTGCTTGTGAGAATCGGCACACCAAAAGATGAGTGAAGCGCTCCACGGCCTAAAGGCCGTGGCTTCAGTGCAACCCGACTTTCATGCTACCAGCAATTCACATCATATTGGAGCGCGAAATCCCGCACCGAAAGCTATCAAGATTCCGCTCCATCCATGGGCTAAAGCCCATAGCTTTCTGGTGCGGGGTAAGTCATTAAGAAAATAGATCCTTTAGAATTTGAAGCAGCGAGAACTGTTATCAAAAAACTTTCTTAATTTGGTTGAACTTTACCTCACTGCGTGTATACTTTTTATCTAGTTACAGATTTTTTTCGAGGGGCCTATGGAAAGAAGATTCTCGAGACGACCAAACGGACAGAACAGACCAACTACAAGATATGGACGGAGTGGTCTTCAAAGAAGTTCTTCGACGGCAGGTTATCCATCATCACGTAGAACGGGTCAGAATCGATACTCCAGAGAATCTGATAATCTCAACGAGGAACGTTTACCAGCACGACGATCTAAAAAGAACAACTCGGTAATCTGGATCATTGTCGGAGGGGCAGCCCTTCTTATATTTATAATAGTAATCATCGTAGTATCAAGTAAAGGCAAGCAACCCACCAAAACTAAAGATAATAAAACTACACCTACAGTGACACCAACAGATAAAGATAAAGATAAGAATAATAAAGGGAATACAACTCAGGACTGGTAGAACTTGCAATTCGTATCGAACACCGCAAGTGTCAAGCTCTTTATTTGGTCTTGAGTACCTCTAGCGCTCGATCCAGCACTGACTCTGCTTCTTTGAGCTTGTTCTGTTTTAAAAGCGGGTCAAACTCCTGCATAATTTTGAAGACAGGTGATGGATCGTTGCCCCCTTGTTGCCATCGCTTTACACCCTCCTGCACTCTCTGAGCTTTTTCTAGAATCGTGAGCACTTGGAGCGCATGATCGAGCATGCCATTTGCCTCTGCATGTTTTTCCGCCTTCATTAACTGATCAATTTGCTGTATGATCGGCGCCACCTGAGAGGGATCACGGCCCTCTTTATGAGCCCTCTCTATTGCCTTTTGGACTTGTTTCTGTTTCTGCCAGATTCCAATAACCAAAAGTGCATGATCAGCAAGTTTCTCCGCATCTTGTACCCTGCCAACCTTAACCAAATTATCGATTTGCTTCAACCCTTCATCTACGGGAGAGGGTCCTTGATTCTCGCTCCTACATACCTTTATTGCCTCAACTAACATTTTTATCTTGTTCTCTAGGCTCTCTGGGATCATAGTTGTCTGGTCTTTCGGTTCTGGCCCCAATTTGGCCAGCGCCCGGTCGAGCAGCTCCTCTGCATCCTTGAACCGGCCTGCGCTCATCAATTTGTCCAGTTGTGACATCATGGAGGCAATGGCTGACGGGTCACGACCCTCCCTTTGCCATCTTTCAACACCTCTTTGGACTCGGTCAGCCTTTTGACGAATGATCGGAATAAGATGCTCGGGCTGGTTAGATTTGCTTTGTAGAAGCACCAACAGCAAAACAGCACAGATAATTGTCAGCAAAGAGAATGAAACGAGCATTAGGTTCTTTGAGGCCCACTTGGTAATCTTTGGCCAAAGCCTCGATCGTTTGGCCTTGATTGGATCTTTTTTCAGATATCGATGAAGGTCTTCTGCCAGCTCTGTTGCATCTTGATATCGATTTGCTGGATCTTTTTCCAGCGCCTGCAGACAGATTGCCTCGTTATCGCTGTCAAAATCAGGTTTTATTCTCCTCGGCTCGACTGGATCTCTCTGAAGAATCTTTTCATAGACTTCCATTTCAGTCTTGCCCCTGAATGGAGTACGGCCAACAAGGATCTCATAAATAATAACACCCAATGCGTAAACATCGGTGGCTGGCATTATTCCATTTGGCCTCCAACGAACCTGTTCGGGGGCCATGTAATGTGGACTACCCAATATCGAGCCAATTTTTGTCATGTTACCTTGTGATTCTATCCAACAGGCAAGCCCAAAATCTGCAACCTTTGCCTCGCCGAGACGAGTCACGAGGATATTGCCCGGCTTGAGGTCCCTGTGAACCAGGCCATTTTTATGCGCAGTTCCTATAGCCCGCGCAGCTTGTTCAATGACAGAGACCATAGAGGATGTGTCATAATCCTGCCTCTTTATGATTTCGCTCAGCGGCTCACCCTCGACAAATTCCATAATGATAAACATCTTCCCGCCTGCTTCACCTGCATCGTAGACAGTCACAAGGTTAGGGTGGTTTAGCCCCGCTGCCGCCCGGGCCTCTTGCTGAAAACGTGAACGAATCTCATTGCTCGTGCCCGGAAGGTCGCGCAGGATTTTTAACGCTACCTGCCGCCCAAGTTTTTTATCCCATGCCCTATATACTACTGATGCGGCTCCCTCACCTATCCTGTCGCGAATGTCGTACCTAGGGATGTCAGGAATCCCTTCAGCTCGCTTGCGATATTCACCAATCAGTCGCGAAAGTTTTGCGCCATCAAGCAGGCCGCACTTTATCAGAACCTCGCCAATCGAAAGTGTTTCATTGCGACGGCGAGCCTCTTCCTGCTCCTTTAGACAGGCATCCAAGTCCTCCGGCTTGATCAACCCCTGCTTTATCATTATCTCACAGATCCCCATATCTTCGGGGTGCGCAATCATGTCTCGAACTGTGTCTAGCGCCCCATGTAGAAACTTGTTATCAATTTCCATTGCTATTCAGTAAAAAGATATTTGAGTTCATCTCCCACATCGTAACCATTTGCCGTATATTCTTTAATCTTGTCCTCCAATATTCTCTTGAGCTCACGGCGAGCCTCGAACAAATAGTTAGTTACATCTGAGATTGAAATCCCTAATTTGTCAGCAATGCCACTGTAGGACGGTTTTGATTCCCCTCCAGATTCGAGGCAATATTCCTTAAAGACTTTAAATACTTGTCCTCGGGCCCGGATGACGCAGTCTTGCTCAAGTTTGTTGAGGGCATTCGTGAGTATCTGCTGTGCCCATGAGCGATTGAATTCTTTCTCAGGATCGGAACCTGCCGCTGGGACATCAACATTCTCGATCGGAATTGATTTAACCATACCTCCCCTCTTTGCAGCAGATTTATATTTCTGATAATCACGCAGAAAATTTTTAATCGATGCCAGCAAGAATGTGCGAAAACTGCCACGGGTGGGATTTGCACGCGACAAAAACTCTGGTCTAAAAATGGTGGTAAAGAACTCCTGCGTAAGGTCCTTGGACTCTTCGTTATTTTTGCGCCACACGACTCGAATATACTTGTAGACAGGCCGCCAGTAAGTTTTTGCAAGGTCTTGCAGGATATTCCGCGCTGATTTTGGATCAGTCGATCGGAGCGAGAGAATCTTCCCCCACTGCGTCTTGGTAAAGACTGAATAGCCTGCACCAATCGATGTGTCTTGCCCTCGCACTCTAGTGACATTGTAACCGGGGGCTAACATCCCTTCAATCACACTTGGGGCTTGCTGTCTGGCCTATTTTTTGTCAGAGAAAAGTTTCAAAACCTCATCAAGTAATACCTCTGCTTCTTTGACCTTGACTTCTTTCATCAGCGGCTCGAAATTTTGCATGATTTTTGCTACAGGCTCCAGATTTTTACCCTCTTTTTGCCACTGCTGAACCTTCTCCTGTAACGACTGCATCTTTTTCTGAATCCTCTCTGGATTTATATCCTGATTATCATCTTGCTTTGTTTGATCTCCAAACAGTTTGAGGGCATCGTCAAGTATTTCCTCTGCCTTGGCCCATTCTCCGTGTCTCATAACCTCTTCAAATCTCTTCATCTTCTTGACTATTGGATCCATCATTTTTTGCTGATACTCATGGATCCTTTGCTGGAGGAGTTTCATTTTCTTTTGAATCCCTTGAGGAAAGCCTTCCTGGCCCGGATCATGAACTTTGCCTTGGCCCGGGGCGATGATGCCAAAGCGAACCTCTGATGAAAAATCGATGGCACGCCCGCCCATAAGTGGAATGCCGCCAGATATCTGTTTGAGCGAGTGATTTTCAGGGAGTCTATCTCCGGGTTTGTAACCGGGCCACTTGATAGTCGCCTTGCCGCGGCCAATCAAGAGAAGGGTTGAGAGTTTTT
Organism: Planctomycetaceae bacterium; assembly: GCA_005239585.1. Next base: position 1,058 of record SBBU01000002.1, on the reverse strand, counting down.
TCCCGCTGTCAAAACTGAAATAGCCTTGCCATTTTAAATTGAGATCATTCAGAAGCATATCCTCCTTATTAGCCACGACATGTGTCTCTCCGCTTATGCGTAGCGGCTCCTTTTCTCCCTGCATCTCAGCCCAAAGTTCGCATCGCTTTAACTCAGTTGAGGCACCAAGCGGGCTCTCAAGTGGACGCAGGTCAGTCTGACCCAAGTAGGCATGACGCAGCAGCATATGTGCAAACTCGTTCGGAAGCTTCACCCGCGAATTGGGTGTCATTCCATCCACAGCCTTTGCAACAAGCCCCTGTAATTGCGGAGAAATGCCAAAACTTTCGGTCGCGTAGAGATACTGCAGGCTTGTATCATCACATACTTGGTTTGTCTTTGAGTCAATAGCGCGACCAAACATATCAGCAACCACCCAATCTTTTGGGAGCGGTGGATTCAATGGACATGTCGTTTCCTTGTGGTCTTTTGGTATCTCTACAGAGCCCTTTTCACTGGAAATCTCATCTGAACGCTTTTTATCCTCGTTGATCATCTTGATAAAGTGCTCCGTGTCTTTCCAAAAGGGCAGCCAGCGGATTACCTTTCCTTCCGGATTGGTTGTGGCAAGTCCCTGTGCAGCCCATTTTTCACTGTAAATTGATCGAAAGAGCTTTGCTTCCTGATCATCATCAGGACGAGGAAGCATCAGTGGCAGCAATACTGCAACTGGGACATAATTTTCCTTTATAGTACGAATCACATCTGGATGGGAGAAGACCTCCTCCCTTACAGCTCCTGCGTAAACTCAGCAGCGCCCTTCGATGGGATCTCCGCCAAACACATAGAGCAGGACCGGTCTTTTCTTTTCGCGTGCCTCTTTATATGCCTCAAAAAGGCATCTTTTCCAGGCGATATCGCGTCTTGCAAGCTGTTTGGGTTTTAACGCCTCTATTTCTGCCTTTAATTTTTCAGGGCCATTCAGGTCTTGCGAGCTATTGAGATGTCAGTAAAATTTAGGAACAACTTTAGGGCGATGAAAAGTTAAGGGTCTAGGCGGCGAGCGAGCGCAGCGGAGC
>SBBU01000268.1 GCA_005239585.1 Planctomycetaceae bacterium | reverse complement strand
CTTGCCAAACAATGGTTCTCCCAATAAAACTGTTACCACAGACAGAACATATATTATTGATGTTGCTCGCCACCAGCCCAAAGCAGATGTTGCTGGCTTTGAGAGATACATGGATAGTCCCCACATGAGACATGCAACAAGTGATAAAATCAGCCAGTTCATTTCTTACATCTCAGAATCATTTTTAAACAAGCCCTCCTGCCTTTCAGTTTTCTTTTTCTCGGGTTTTACAACTGCGTTTATATGCTTGCATGGCGTTTGCTTTTCTTTGAAAAACTCACAGGTGCATGTCCTATCTACGGTATCCACCTGATAAAAGGTGCCGGGCGACGTAAAGCTCTCGACCTTGTAAACACCGTCCTCAACTTTCTCCATCTTTATATCCTGTTTTACCTCGCCACCTTTGTACGGCGTGAGCTTGAAAATTGGCTGCTTGTATATCTCATAGTCACAGCCAGCCTCTTTTGCCATTACCTCCATCCAGTTCTCTTGCCCGCCCTTTATCTCTCTTATCTTGTTGGATCTGGCTACGTCATGGTAAAATTCACAATTCCATTGATGCAGAAAGCTGTCCCCTTTCTCTTTTGCCAGTTTATAAAGTTTCCTTTTACCCTCGTTTGTATGCCCGTCCACGTACTCTTGCATTATGGGTAACTTTAATGGCTCTACCTTGCCTCCGTCCTTTGGATCTTTACCCTTTCGCTTGCAGTCCATTAGATATGCAAGATCGTCTGCCATTCTGTTTTTATTCGCCCTGCAAAGGTACATGATGGCCATGGCGAGAATGTTGGTTTCAGGCAGAACCGTTTTACCTTCCTCTTTTCTACGGTAGGACATCCATGTCTCACGGCATGCGTTCACAATAACTATGGCCATTGGGTCCGCCAAGCCCACGTCCTCAACTGCTGATATTGAGAGCCTTTTGAACACGTAGGGATCGTACCCACTATCTGCAAGCTCAAGGGCCCAAAATAGCGCTTCAAATTCGCAACCTCGTCGTAGGCACTTTGTGAGCGCCGAAGAACAGATATCGAACGTGTACCCGTTAACCGTCTTTGAAATCCCTATGTCGTATCCCATATTTTTGCCTCCTGAAAATAATTACCCGTTAATATATTATACCTCTGACTCTGCTGCTGTTTCGGGTTATAAAGGGTTAAAAGGTGGGTTTCTATGGGGTAGGGACAGGGGACCGAGTGTTCGGTCCCCACCCTATTAAAGTAAACCGTTAATCTATTATAACACCGTTTTTTGTCCTGTCGGCGCAAAATTACAAAATTCCTCCTCCCTCCGGTATGAATATCCATTCAAAGGCTTTTCTGCTCAGCTCTCTCTTCTACTGCAAAAAGGATGCCATACAGAATAGCCCAAAACGTTTCGTCACCCCAGCCATATAGCGAGGCATCGAGCAAAAGGTTTGCTACAGCCTGTACGTAACTGTCCCCCATTGTCATAAGAAAATTCTCAACAGCAATCTTTCTAACGCCAGGACGTTCTGAGAAACATTTGATCTCATCAGCGCTTAATTGTCTTAACTGCATTACTTGTTTTCAGTAACTGGCATAATAAGAGAGGTTACCTCTGTCCCGGCCTTTTTATTTTCACCTTTAATCTTTGCCACCTTAGTCGCGCCGTAGAATGAGAATTTAACAGCAGGTATCTCCTTTGCCCCCTTGTCGAGTAATTTCTCTATCGTATTAAGCGTCTGGCGTAAAAGCCTTGCATTGAATGAAATCTCAAATGAGGGTTCACCTGTCGGGATCACTGACTGATAGTCAGGGAATTCTCCCTCTATCTGTTGTGCTGACTCTATTTTCACCGAGCTAAGATCAGTTGTAGCGAGCTTTACTCTCTTGCCATCCTCGTCCATTGAAATTGCTACACAGCCAAGAGGTGGGATAACAGGTTTAGCAGGCGCTGTTTTGGCCAAGTTATAAAACATTTTTGCAGGCAAAAGCACCTTTTGAAACTCTGCTCCATTTGCGTTTATCCCGTCTAATTTCGGGAAATCGTCCTGCTTGTACTCTGCCTTTACGTCAGCGATCACCAATCGACTGCCATCAGTAGCAATGCCCCTAACACTGCCTCCCTCTCTGAACTCAAATAGAATCCCGCCAAAGGCTGTGCGAGCGTCCTTATCGTTCACTACCTCAGCGAGGACTCCTAGTTTGCTTGGTACAAGTTTCATACGTCACCTCTCTAAAAATGTTTTTGAGGATAGAGGGCTTGGCGCGTAACCATTACGCAACATCCTCAAGCGCCTCTCCGTCCAAGGGCATTTTTGATAAATCCACACGCTCACCTTTAACTTTTTCACCCTTCTTGAATACCCGTACCATGAGAAACGGCTGTCTTTTTGCGATATCGAGAACATCCTCCGGATCCCCACCGAGTTTTATAAATTCGTCTCGCCAGTTTACGGCCTTGCGATACTCTCTAAAGAGGCCTGCGTCAATATCGCCGTCCTCAATTACAGCTCCTGCAGAAAGAGCCTGCTTTATCAAGCTGTGTAGCTTTTCTACCTCCTCCATCTTTGAAATATACTCACGTAATAGCTCCTGTCTTATGACAGTTCGCCCACCTGCATGAACCAGAGACTCGTTATTCAGCTCTGGTTCATCCTCCTCATAGCCGTTTGCGACAATTACCTTGCCCATAATTCACCTCCGTAAAAATTTCATTCATTATCGTATGACTCTTCTCTTTGACGCTGACTATGCTTTGAGACGAAATCCTCGATAGCGTCAATGTGCTCAAGAATGAGCCTCGCTTTCTTTAACCCGAAAGAGAACCTAAACGCGAACCTGTCCTTCTCACCATCTGAAAATGTGAGGACCGGCCTCCCTTTATATTCGCCTTCTTGTACTATCATTTTGTTACTCCTTTCAAATCAGTTTTTTGAAACAAACTGAAGAATCCATTTCTCTGCCATCTTTGTTATAGTGTCCTGCCTGGGAGCAGAACGAACATCGTGGGTTATATAGGATGTGATCCTATTGTAGACGTCCCACATCGTAGACTTTTTATCCATACGAGTTATTTTGCTGCACAGTTGTAGTGGTAAAGGCAGCCGAACTTGCTGCTCTTTGCTTGAATCAACAAGACGTAGCATACTACCAATCGCAGGCTCACCTGGTTGACCTGCCAGTCTGTTAAACCAGGGCACAATTGTCTCACGAATTCGTACCTGCTCAGCTTCTATTCCTTTTCTAACCTGGTTTAAATCAAGGGACGACTTGAAATGCTTCCAGCTTAACTGTAAAAGCGTATGGCCTACCATTTGCCCATTTGAACATACCAGTCTAAAAAAGCCGAATTTGAAACCCAGGGTACGTTGACCAGTAATTCCGTTTGTGACCCCTATATATGGAAAGTGGACATCACTATTGATATTTACTTCCTGCCTACCCTTGAAATAAAAAGTAACGTTAGCTCCTCCTGCACCTACCCCCACCTTATGAGGCTCTGCATCAGTGAGCACCTTTTTAGCCATGTCGTATGCCTCAATATGCTGTACAAGTTTGTACTCCCCTGATACCACTCCCAAAACATGGTTATCGGGTTGCCGTCTTACAGCGAAAAACCTGTCCGAACCAAATACTGGCTCAAGCCTTGCTGATGGGATTCGCTCCAATACCTCTGAGTCATCTATTCCCGGTTTATCGAAGTGAATTATATAGGAGTTTTCAGCTTTCATATTTACCTCATATAAAAGTTGTTTATTTATAATACCTCGATACTGAGTTCTGTTTCATTCAACCTAATAGAATTGGGGTATTTCAGAATTAGCAGGAAGGTTGCTCAGTGATCAGAGTAGATAAACAAATATCCGTGCAGGTAAGTCTCAAATTCTTATTGAAGTGAGACCAATAGACTTAATTCCAGCAGCCATGTTTTAAACGACGTGCTTTGCTCGTAGTGTTACTGTGAATCATTGAAGAAAACAATATCTTTAATCAGGGTTCAAAATAAATGGTGTAGCTCACAGCAGCGATATTTTAGAGTCTTTTCCTTGCTATTCTCCATATAAATTAAGATTCTTCTTTGGCTGGGTCAGGGGGGATTGTTTTTAATTCATCCGGATTAAACAGCGCTCTCTTGAGACTAGTCAAAATGTCCTGACGCTCCATCTTCTTTACAACTCTGCAAAACATATACCGCCGTAGAGCATTTCTGACAATATCCTCAAGCCAGCAAAATTCATTGAATCGATCTGAGTAAGGCTGATCTGGATCGCGCTTGCTTGGCTTATCACCTCCATGAACAAGAGTACCTCTTAATCCATACCTTTGCTTCAATGCTTTATAAGTATCATATCTTTCATTAGGATCCTTTGTGAACAATACAATGTTTTCAGAGATCTGATGACCGAGCTCAACTTTATCAGTCGGTGCAAACATTGCTTCAAGACTAATCCACAAATCTACCTCTCCGTCAACATTCCAGCGCGATAATGCACGTAAAAACCTGTGCTTTGCTACAACACAATCATCGGGCCACCCGGTATACGTTTCAAGAAGACCTTGCCAAGAACTATTCAACATTCGCATCAATCTATTTACAACATCCTTATCCAAGTTCCATAACATCCAATCAGATAGTCCCCAATAATCTATACCTTCAGTACCTTTCCTTGATACATCTGGCTCACCTGTAAAGAACTCTAATTCTTTAAATGGCTCGACCAATCCTCGTTTACACAAGCGAAAAATAAAATGTGCTAGCTCGGTTCTAGCATCCCAAAAGGTGATTCCATATTCGTGTATTTTGTTCTGTATAGCTGGCCCGTAGTCAAACGACGTAGCAAACAGTTCACTCAATACGGAGGGATCATCTGCTTTCGACCTAACCCCCCAAACAGCTTCACCAAGGTATGAAACTTCACCTGTTGTCCCATCGGTATAATAATGCACCTCTTTTTCTGTCTTAGCCTTCAAAGAACGCCATTTTGCAATAACATTCTCTGAAAACTTGTTGATCTGAAAAAACTTACAATCTATCGGCAAATTGAGATCAGATTTTATCCCTGACCAGAATGTTACTATCTTGCATGTTCTTTCTGAACTGTTACCCATAATGAGCCGTTCATCAACTTATAGCCTTCGGAACAGAAACCCTAAGCATTAATTTCCTTCCGAATAATCTCGAAGAAATTCTTAACCTCTTCAGGTACTTCATCCATGAACCTTATAATTTCAGCGCCACGCTTGCTGTCATAATCTCCTAATTTATAGTCTCTGAAGATCTCAACCAAAACTCTCTTTTGATCTCGCTTATTTCTATATTTTTCCAGCCTTTCTCTAAGTACATGTTCACATGAACTCAACGTCGGAAATGCCCTGCAGATTGCCCTTGCATCGAGGAGATAACCTTCAACCTCGCTCATGCCCATCGTCCAAAGGTTTTGTTCTGGTAGCTGTAGTTCTGTCTTCAGTCGTTCCTTGGCCTTTTTGTTCTTCGTGCCCCTTTCAGTATCTCCTTCAAATATGCCAAAAACCTCTGGTTTGACTTTCAGACACTTGAGTATTTTTGCACTGGCGAAGTACCTCATGTTTTCCCATCCACCAGTTGAGATAAACTGTACGTTCCTTAAATCGCACTTTCTTGCCCACTCGTCATAAATAGGCTCGTCATCACCATCGATAAACACAACTCCGTTAGCCTCGAAATTATAAGAGGGTCGAATCCCTAACTCTTTTATTACTTGATCTACATTTGACTCGTTAACTGTAGTCAGATGACTCCCCTCCCTATCTCGATCTACAAGACGCAGAGACGTCAAGGGAGTATTACTAGCTACTACTTGTGAATGAGTAGTAATATATATCTGTTTTGTTTCAGCCTGCCTAGACAAAAAATTAAAAAGCACTGCCTGCGCTTCTGGATGCAAATGTGCTTCTGGCTCTTCAATAAATATCCATGAGCCTGGTGTTGAACAAACTACTGCAGTGACTATAGATATAGCATTACGTGTACCAGCACTAAGCTGACCAATTGAATAAAATAAATCTCCTGTACTATCCAGATCTTGTATGGCAAAGGTCGTGGTGTTACCTTCAGGATCAGAAATAAAGGTGCCTAATGTTTCAACTAATTTCTGTGACTCGTACTGAATTTCACGATAACTTTCTGGATAACGTGCCTGTATGGTGTGCAACACACCGACTAAATTTGAAGCTTTATCGTCTAATTCCTTGTGTGTTCTCATTTCCATCCGTTCAATATTAAATCTGACGGGGCCAAGCCATTTAATACCACTTAATTTTTCATGAATCATCGCAGCAATGTTTTGTTCAATCGATCTTGGAGCAGAATTAAGAATATTGCCCAGGCAAAGGTAATTTGATTGTCCGCTCAAATTTTCATCAACAAAATTTATACTCTCGTCAGGTTTCAATGCTTTACATATTTCTTGTAGTTTTAGCATTGACCTTTTGCATGAATGGTTATCACCAATGATCCGAACCACTGTTACCCATGGATTTCTTTGATCAAAACCAGATACTGACAATTCCTCTTTATGATCGTTACCAGTATAAACTAATGAATAGGCAACTCTTCTAAGAAATCCGGTTTCTAGTACTTTCTCGGCTTTATAGTTTACATTTTCCTTGAATAACTGCTCAACATATGAAATCCTTGCGTCATCTGACATCGCAAATTCGATCCTTATGAGTAAATTCTCAGATCCAGTTCTACCTTTTTTCCAGGTTATCTCTTTTATACCTCCTCTTTTCTTCATGGTTTCAGGATAATTCTTTGCCCCTTCGCTAAGGAAATTGAAAATATCAAAGAAATTTGACTTTCCAGAATCATTTTTTCCAACCAAAACCAACAAGTTTGGAGGATTCTCCAACTCAAGCTCTTTGACGCTCTTAAAGTTTCTAACAGATAGCTTTTTTAGCTCTATTGCCATTTTTCTTGCATCCTACAAAAAACACACACGCGCATCTTTTTTGATTCTCCTCACTTTTAATCTCCTCTCCCTGGCCTAATGACCTTTATATAAGATAGTATCCAATTGAATTCTGTCAAGTTTTACTCGGGATTCTACAGATACCTCTAAATGACTTTAGGGGCTAGTCCAAACTATAACTGGTGTGAACCATTATTGTTATTTGCGTCTTGTTTTACCTCGCGCTCTGCTATCTTCATAAACCTCTGAAACAAATTTATTACCTTCTGTCTGGACATGGGATCTTGCAGCACCTCTGCGTACTTGTGGTTCTTGGATCTGTCCTCCTGACTTGGCTCATTTCGATCTACCATAGACTCGACACCACTGTCACCGTATGCAAAGGCAATGGCGTCTATCTTAATTTTTGCAGCCAGCGCCTCCGCCTTCATCGCCGTATTCAAGAACCTGTCCTTAGCATACTTGCTTGTAGCAGTCTGAGCCTCAAAGAGAGCGTTCTTTCTTATATAGTTGAATACCTCTAACGACTCGTGAACCTCACCCAGAAATTTGTGTCTATCAGTAGCTACCTCTTTCAGCCTCCTTGCGCCCCGATCCCTCAAAACAGAAATGTCCTCCCGCACTGTTCTCTCAGACACCTTGAGGATTTTAGCTATTGTTACAAAAGGGACGTTCTTGAGAGCCAACTCACGGACATGTCTTCGGCGTTCTTCTATCCGATCCTTGTTGCCTTTCAGCAATTCGGGCGGACTGATGTGCACCGGGGAGGAGTCTTGGCGATTTGCTTCATTTTCTATCTCAACAGGATTCATATTCTCCCCAGGGCTTTGCCATACCTGCAGAAACGGCAACTCTAATAAACACTATTTTAGCAAATAGGTGCAGTCCAGCAAGTTATAAATAGGCACCTCGTCACAAGTCCGCCTGCTGTGTACAGATGAACACTCCGACAAATATGTCCTATGTTTTTCTTAATTCATCTTTTCAGTTCCATCTGGAACACATGGGACAGAGCAACCATTTCAATAAGACGAACCCTAGCGATGACCTAATATAGCTTATTACTGTTCCGTTGTTCCTGTTTTTTCAGATCTGGCGAGCACTTCGCCACTACCAAACCATCATGGTTCATAGGCTAACATATTCAGAAAGATGTCGGAACAATGGAACATCATAAAACCCCCAAATTAGCCGAATCTCGTCTACTGACAGGTTTGTTCCAGTGTTCCATCTGTTCCAATAGTCCAGGACACTTTTACTCATAATTGATACAACTACTATCATCATCCTCCTCTGTCTCCTCTTTTATTTCTCTTAGCAAATCCAGACTGACTGCTACACCTCTGATGTTCTTCCCTGCAATTCTTTGTCTGTCTGACTTGCTCCCTGGCACGCGCAATAACAAATCTCTCAAGTTCAAGTCTGCAAACATCCCCTCTTTCATATGCTTTTCAATCTTTGTTGGTACTATAAATGCTTGCTGATCATCTAATTTACGAATACCGTAAGCCTCCAGCTGTTCCAACTCATTGTTACCCTCTTCCTGTAAAATTTGTGCGACCGTTTTAGTAACGTACATAGTCTTGTCTACCTGTTGAGATGCAACCTTTATCTCAAGCATACTAATCTCATCTATAAGAACCTGCCAATCATTCCCCGGCCCATATGCTATCAAAACCGGGTGACCCTGTATCGTTTCTTGCAAGAATATCTGTGCCTCATTATCACTCATACCCTTTAATACAGATATCATTGCAATGGGAACCGCATAACATTCAACAAGTCGCCCAAGAACTCCAGGGACGATGACATTCTTCAGCTTATCAGCTCTCTGCTTTGCAAGTTCACTTGCAAAGATAGAGGCTGCAAACACATCGTGTCGCAAGTCGTTTACTTGATCTGATGAAAAGGCAATCGGAGTACACCTCTCTCCATCAGGTATTGGGGACAGCTCTATTACAATGAACCTAGTTATATCGGCCATCCACCTTAGTCCTTTCTCTATGCTTGCTACCCAGACCATTTGCTTGAGTAGGAAATCAATGGCTTTGTGGTTCACCTGACCACGAGTTGTGGCAATACCACGACTTGAGTTCCTCAGAAGGTGAAGGATTTGCTCTCTGTGTTTATTCTTTTCGAATTCATCCAGAAGGACAACCTTCAGGTCATTTGCAATACTCTGTCTTAGGCCTGCCTCTGTAATGTCTCCGTTGCGAAAAAGGACGTTCGGACTAAACAACTCTTGCATGAATTCAAGAAACGCCGTTTTACCCGAATCAGCTCCCCCAAGGATCCAAATGTGAGGCCTCCAAAGCCATATTGCTTGAACTGCCGTAGCAAAAATGCATCCCGTCAAAATTACCGCATCACGGGGATCTTTAAACCTCCACTTTTTTACAAGCGATTCCACAACGTCATGGATTTCCTTAACCCTTTCGGGTGTCATTTCTTTGACTTTGCCTAATAATGTATCAGTATCTAACCACGCTTTAGATTCTGAAAGGTCGAATAAGAAACCTCCTGATGATGGTTCAGTTAGCTCATTTCCTGTATGCGGTGACTCGATTAAAAAAGTCCGTCCTCCATTAATAACAAATAAACCTGATTTGGTAGGCCAGATCCCCTGTCCGATCAGACTTTCATGAGAGTATATCTTTTTTCTTGCTTGGAGCGCAATTGTTATTTTTACCTCCAATAGTGATGGTTTGGAGGTGTTATCTTCATTACGCGCTGCAATATTATTTACGTCATCGCCTGCTATCTCGGCGAACCTGACAATGTCAATATTGCTTAGTTCTTTCACCCGGTGAATCCTACGGGTATCCTTGGCGTAAAGCAATGTTTCACCCTCATGCTGGCCGAGAACCGTAACATTCGGGACAACTTTTGATAAATCGATACCATGTCGTTTCGTCAATTCACGTGCCTTGTCCAGACTGTGCGCAAGATATCTGTCACCTTGGTTTCCTTTTTGACGGTACTTCTCCCCTATAGCATACTTGGCAAACACACATTTAATTGTAGCGTCATCATAACCTGCCTTTACGAGGGCAACTATTACGGCAAAGTCAGCCTCGCTTCTCGAAAGCTTTCTTAGTAACGTCTCTCCAGTTATATCTTTCAATTCCCTTCTTATCTCGTTTCTCAGCCTTTTGTGCTTCTCGTAAGCAGGCAGCCCTTCTAATATTACTTGCTTTATATGCCTCGATACCTTAAGTCCATCAATGTTTATCGGTTTGACCCCTGTGTCCATTTGTTCACTACGTGCATTCACGCTGGACGTGACACCGTCCTCAGGTGAAATGTACTGATCAAAATCAGTAAGGTTGTAACCCTCTCCAAACAGACTCGTTAGTTCCTCTATTTTCATTTCAGGTCATTAACAATGGTAGCTTCAACAAACGGCTCCTGCTTGATATTCAAGGTATAGGGTACCCTCAAAATTCTGGGCAAGTCGGCGACGTGATCACTTTGTAATGCCTTCTGTAAACCTTTCAAATATCTAATGACCAACCTCTTATTACTCTCGTTCTCTGTCAGCTTGATAGGCTCTTTGAGTTTGTATATAGGCTGGTATCCGTG
>SBBU01000148.1 GCA_005239585.1 Planctomycetaceae bacterium | reverse complement strand
GCCTTTCGGAAGCCCTTCTTGGCTTCCCGAGGTGTACCTGCTGTTTGTGAAACTGGGTGGTTCAACGAATTTGAAGAACAAGTTGAGGAATTTCTGTAATTACTCTTCTATAAACTGGGTTTTTCAGGGTTTAGTAGTTCATTGCATACCTTGCAGCGTTTTAGGGAGGCTGAGTTTTGTGATTCACATAATGGACATTTTATCAACTTTATGAATTGCTGTACGGCCTTTGGGACCTGACCTTTAAGGTAGAGCTCAATATCGTTGGAAAGTTCATCAGCACTTTGATATCGCTTTTCTGGCTCTTTGGCCATTAATTTTCTGACAATGGCATCTATCGATTTAGGCACATTACTGTTTATTGCACTTGGTGGCAGTGGATTTTCCTTAAGATGTTTATACATCAAGTCCTGTATAAGCCTCCCATAAAATGGTCTCTTTCCTGTAAGTATGTAGTAAAGAATAACACCGAGTGAATAAAGATCGCTTCGATGGTCCCAGGTTTTTTTTACCCACACCTCAGGGGCAATATAAAAAGGAGTTCCAGTAACCATGTCGTGCAATTCGTCATAGAGATCTGGATCACTGGCTAGACCAAAGTCCATAACTTTGATTCCGCCTTTGGTCAAAATCATAATGTTTTCAGGCTTCAAGTCCCTGTGTACTATACCCTTCGCATGGGCATGACCAACTGCACTGGTGGTTTGCAATGTAATCGAAAGAGCAGTCTCAAGCGGGATTAGTCCCTCCTTTATCGTGTCATCAAGTGTTATTCCATCAAGCAGCTGCATAATGATAAATACATAGCCTCGATCTGTGCCTATATCATAGACTTGGACAATATTCGGATGCTCCAATTTTGCTATGATTCTAGCCTCATAGACAAGACGTCTAAGGTCACCTGAGCGCTTTTCTACCACAGGGAGTGTTTTTATTGCTACTTCTCTATGAAGACCTTCATGAATAGCTTTGAAGACAATTCCCATAGCTCCTTGACCGATACAGCTTGAAATCCTACAGCCACCCAGTCTTTGACCTATGAGTTCGAACGCTGAAACTTTCTGCCCTGTCTCAATAGGCGCTAAGCTCATGCTGCATTTTGGGCACCTGGCCTCTTTCATTTCGCTTTGAAGCACACTATGTCTCTCGCTACAGATAAGACAGTACATCACTGTCTGACTTGCATCAGGCATCGTTTCTCCTAAGAAGAAATTTCTTTATATAGTCTGCGGCAATCTTTGACATCCTCATATTTGACCCGGTTTTAAAATCAGGATGGCTCTCTGAGAGCTTTTTGATAAAAAAGACATAGTCCTTCTTTTCTATTTTACGTGGTTCTTTTTCTTGAGCGGTAGTTCCAAAATAGCTCTTCACCTCTTCATCTTCAATTCCAATGATTGATTTGACAATAACACGCCATGCTACTTTTTTTGTCCTCTCAGATAACCTTCCAGCCTCTGCACCCACTTCAAGAATTCTTTGCTTGCGGCTGGAGGATATATTTTCAGCAAGTCTTGTTTTAACAGATATAGGCGCCTCTTTGAGCCCGGCAAAGAGGATAAAATCTGGTATTCTTGACAAGCTGGACTGTAACTGAGCATTTGTAATCTCCATTATGTCCTCAGGTCTTACCTCTTCAAATCTCGACTTTCTCTCAGCCATCTGATTGCCTCCCCTGCAACGTAGAAAGAACCAGTCACTAATATACCATGATAGGGTTTTGATATTCGCCTTGCAATAGCCATTGCTTTTGAGACGCTATCCGAGATGAATACAGGAAGACTAGGGCGTAGCAGGCTATAAATAACATCAGGTTCTTCTGCCCTAGCACTTGTTGCCTTTGTAAAAACAAATGCCCCAGCATATGGGGTGAGAATCTTCAACATCTTTTTGATCGGTTTATCTTTAGAAGAACCAAATATGATGAGCCATTTTTTGCCCTTCAAAAGTGGAACTTCTGACCTGATGGAGGTCTCGTTGTGAGCAGAATCTATGATTATCAATGGCTTGGGAGAAATGATCTCCCATCTCCCTGGCAAAGTGATCCCATTCAATGCCTGGAAAGCAATTTTCTTGCTGAATCGATCAAGTAAGATCTTACTAACTGCTACTGCAACTGCTGCGTTGGCCCTCTGATGCAAAGGTAAGTTCATGCCATTTAATGGTTTTGGCCAGATTATTGGGGCTCTTTTTTCCAAACAGACCTTCACTATGACCTTTCTTGGAGACTCTCTCTGCGGAGCAACTACAACACTTGTGCTCGGCTTTATAATTCCGGCTTTTTCTCTTGCTATATCTTCGAGTCTATGACCAAGTATGTGCTGATGATCATAGCCTATTGGTGTTATTACAGTCATGACAGGTGACAGGATATTAGTCGAGTCGAGCCTGCCACCTAATCCAACCTCAATAATTGCAAAATCAACTCTAGCCTCTTCAAAGATGATGAATGAAGCCGCCGTCATAAGCTCAAAAAACGTTGGACGAATTTTTCTAAGAGAGGGTGCAAGTCTATTCACAGCCCTGACAAAAACCTCACGATCGCAGTTTCGCCCATTTATCTGTATTCGCTCCATGAGATCAACAAGGTGTGGTGATGTATACAAACCAGTCTTCATCCCATGGGAACGAAGAATGTTATCAATCATTATGCATGTAGAACCCTTCCCCTTTGTACCTGCAACATGAATCGCCTTTAACTTAAAATGGGGATTGCCTACAGACTCCATCAGCTTTCGCATGTTTTTGAGATTGTATGTTTGAGTGTTATAGGGAACCTTCAGCAAGTTCTCATAGTTTGTGAACTTGTTGAAGTAGGCCAGTACGTCGTTAAAAGTCTTAATCAGTTTGATAGATTAGTGTGACTTTACGCTTTCTGTTCCTTTTGAACTGTTCAAGCTTTCTTGCAAAAATTCGAATCAAGTGTTCCCTTGATTCATCGTCTTCTCTTGGCTCATCAACAGAATAAAAGGCCAGAACAAGCACATCTCTATTTTTTTCCTTTCTATCCATGACCTAGTGCTATTTTATGTTTCATTGAAGGGGAATCAAGGCTTAGTAAAATCAACACTATATGCTAGTCTATTTTCCAAGCACTATCTGGGATGTAGTAACTGCCAAAGAAAACCGTGAAGACTATTTCAACCAGTTTGCCAAGAGATACTGGGAACCTGTTAAAAATTTTATACTTTCTCAAGGGATACCAGAACATGACGCAGAAGATCTAACTCAAGAGGTGTTTAGCACAATACTTCAAAAGGACCTCCTGTCAAGGATATACCACAGAAATGGCAGGTTTAGATCATTTATAATATCGATTGCAAAAAAAATCATTCTTAAACATAAAGAGAAATCATCAGCCAAGAAACGTGGAGGAGACAGATATCGTATTAGTCTGAATGAGATCGAAAATATTCCTGCCCGAGAGCCTGAATTTGACAGGACATGGATGAGTAATTTACTACAGATCGCCTTGGCAAGACTAGAGCGCGAAAACAGCGATCACTCTGAGATAATCAAGCTTTATATCAATGGAAATACCTTCAAGGATATTGCAGACAAAAAAGGAACTGACGAGAAAAAGATACGAAATATGTTTGACTATGCAAAACGTAAGCTCATTGAAAATATCAGAGAGGATATCTCAACATACTCGCTTTCACAGGAAGAGTTTCAAGAAGAACTCTCCCTACTGAAGCGTTTTATCAGCCAAGACTTGAAATGACCCCAGACGACATTTTTAATACCGCAAGAAAAATATTCGAGGGAAGTGAGCTCTTGGAATCTTTTAATTTTGGCCAGTTCAACGTAATTAGAAAATTAGGACAAGGAAGTTTTGCTGAGGTCTATCTCGCTACTGAGGCAGAGACCAATAGGCTTTGCACACTTAAGGTTCTTACTAGGACCGCTCAATCCGAAATAGATGCATTCATCAAAGAAAGCACAATCCTTAAACAACTCGATCACACAAACATAGTTAAGATCCTAGATCATGGGGAAATAGATGGAAGATTTTATATCGCGATGGAGTATGTAGATGGACTTTCTCTTGATAAATTAACCCTTCAAAAGCAACAAGCGGTACAAGTTACAATTCAAATTGCAGAGGCACTTGAACATGCCCACTCAAAAGGAATTCTTCACAGAGATATAAAACCACAAAATATAATACTCGATCGGGCTCTTGTCCCTCACATCGTGGACTTTGGTCTTGCCCACTCTAGCTCAGATACGGCGCATACATTTAGCCAATCTGGGATCATTATCGGCACCCCGGGATACGCCCCGCCAGAACAGATAAAAGGTCTCTCTAAGGAAATGGGGCCAACCTCGGATATCTTTTCATTGGGTGCATTGCTCTATTATTTACTGACAGATAAACAACCCTTCAGTGGAAAAAGTGTCATAGAGGTCCTTCAGGGTTCTCTAAGCAGGCAAATTGAATTTCCTAGTGGTTTCGATCCATCTTTAAGAGCCATAGTGGAAAATGCAACTGAAAAGGCAAAGAAAGAGAGATACCAATCCATGCAATCATTTGTAAAGGACTTGAAAATTTATCTCAGCGGCAAAAAAATCAAAAGGCCCCTTGTAAAAAGAGCGAAAAAACTACTCATACCGGCTACACTATTCCTACTTTTTTGCCTCTCGTATATATACTTTTCCAAGCTTGTAAGAAATGAACCAGACTGGATATTGAGCTATGAATCGATGTTTGACTCGTTAAATGATTGGAAGGTCCTGAGAGGCAAGGCAGATATCCACAATGGCGAATTATGTCTCCGTGAAGGACATGTTGTGCTCGCATTCGATCTCGCCAACGATTTGAAAATGTCATTTGAGGCAAAAGTTATGGAAGATTCACTCGAGACAAAAGAGATCAGTTGTTTCATCTGCGGCTCACCTTTTGAAGGGCTCAAGGAAGGCTACTCATTTGAATTTGGGATTGGCGATAACACCTATAACACTATGCAGCGAGCTCGCATACCAACAGTAAAAAGCACTTCACCGCTTATACAAAAAGGTAAGACATATAAAATATCTGTCAGCAAATTGGGGAATACTCTATCGTTTGACATTGACGGCAAAAATATCCTCGAATACCGCGACGAGATTCCGCTCAAAGGCCTGCGAATCGGGTTCGGGAGTCAGTGCCAGCATATACACTATGACAATCTGCAAGTACATCTCTTAACTAAAGACTCGATTTCATTCGCTGAAAATCTCAAGTCTCATGATTTTCAAAACGCACTTTTTGTATTTAGAGAGCTCTATAAGAAAGAGATCCCGGATCACAAGTACAGGATAGCCCTTGGATATAGTGAATGCCTATTAAAGAGAGGTCAGCTTTCAGAGGCGATTAGTATTTCTAATGAACTACTAAAGGCCCCCCCCGAAACGATCAAGTCAGAAGCCCTAAGATTGCTTGTAGAGGCTCATATCTTCAGGAATGACTATGAGATAGCTCAAGAACTTATTGATAAATGGAGCAATTCGTTCACCCTTGAAGAGACAAAGGCAACGCTGAATATGACAAGGTCAAATATGTACTCTAGTTTTGAAATGAATGTCTCTATTGAAGATCAAAAGACCCTTCTGCAAAAAAGACTCGGATCTGTCTCTGGTCCCGACAAAACAGAGTGTCTAGCGCGTCTTGTAACAATTTGCGCCATCCTCCAAGACGAAAACGCTGTAAAAAAGTATGTGGATGAACTAAATACTTTTCACGCCAAGAAGGAACTTGCAGAATTCTTCCTTATATACAATCGCCCTGACGAAGCGCTTACCATTATTGAAGAATTGGCAAATACAAGCACCGATCAAGCCCTTCAAACCCAATTAACAAAATCAAGGGCACATGCATACGTCCTTAAAAATGACAAGATCAAGGCTATATCAGCACTGAAGGTCTATGTTGACAAGTTAAAGACACAGAGGCCCTTCGAATCAATAGAAGGCCTGCTCGACGCCTGTGCCTTGGGTTTCGCCGCAGGCGATAGACCATACGCCCAAGAGATTTACAACATCGTAATCGCAATGTCCCAGCAATCCCCTGACACGAATGATGAATTCATATTAAAGACAGCACTATTTGTCTCAAACAGATTAGAGCCCGACAAGTATATCCCCGACAAGTACCCATTTAGATGGCGTGAAGCAAATCTTTATGCAGGTCTCTGCCTGATTCTCTCAGGCCAAGAAACAAAAGGTAAAGAGTTTGTTAAAAAATACATTGAACAAAAAATAAGAGGCAGGCTCTACTCTGTTGCCTCTAAAATATTAGATTAGCCCGCTTTCTTGGCAACAAACTTGACAACATAAACCTGATTTTGCTTAAACTCACCTTCAATGGGCAAGAGGATAAAGTTGTCGGTAATTAATGGCTTTAGTTCCTTGCCTTTGAGCACCTCTGTCTGCGATATTCTGAACGGCAAAACGGCAGCCGGGGGACGCTGCCCCCACTGACCTTTGCCAAGCGTCTTGACTGAAAAAGTGAACTCGACACCCTTGGGTGTTTCCTTTTGCTCCAGAGTTTGTTCATAAAGCGGGTCTTTAACCCTTTCAATCCGGGCCTGCCATGCAGGGTCTCCGTAGAATGCGAACGTGTCGCGGTCCCACAAGAGGCCGAGATTTTCCTGACTTGTAATCCCGTGTTTTTTAGCAAGTTTGTTCAACAGGTCTTTATCTATCTCAATGTTGAATTCATCGATGTTAGCCCTTGAGGTCTTGGGAAAGTTACTTTCGAGTCTATGAATCAATGTCTGGTTTGCAAGGAAGAATGACTCGGAGAATGTGAATCTTCCACACTGCTGAAGAAAATAATCATTGATTCCCCAGCCCATGTAGCCAAACCATGTGGAAACAGCGTATCCTGTCATCTGATAGATCCCTGCACCCTTCATCCAGGCGAGCGCCATACAGTTCTTGCCCGACACAAGCCCAACAAGGCAATTTCCCTGTGCGTTATAGACCTTGGGATTGTCAGATCTAATTTCATACTGCTTCCCTTTGGTATCCTGACCGAAGAGCCGGCCATCACTGCAAAAAAAGACCCCGTTCTTATAACTATATCCCAATTCCCACACATGATCTGAGGCATGACCACTGGTGAAAAATGCTTGCGGCTTGTTCTGGCTCAACTCATCTATCAGTAACTTTGTTGTATCTTCAGGACAAGATTTTTTAATCGCTTTGCCGCCATTTTTCTTCTCATACATTACCCCCTTGTCACCCTCAGAAAACCATACACCCTCTGAAAAAAGATCAAGATCGATACCGCATCCTGCCGCAGCACGCCTGATCTTGAGTGGCTCTGCATGTTGAGCTATTCGAATGGCATCTGTAGCATCATATCCTGTAATAATTCCCCATAGACAATCTGTATATGGATCATCATCAAGAGTACGGGTCAATCGATGCACATCGATCACAAACTGTCGTCCGCACTCCTCCGGCCGCGCTACAAAGCACACATAGCGTGGAAAGATATTCGCCAGCTCCTTTTTAGCAGAGCCAACCCCTCCTGAACAAACCACTGTTACACCACTGTGCTTCTTTTCTAGGGCCTCTACTACCTCCTTCCAGACCTTGTATGTTTCTCTGCTTACCACAACAACATAATCAACACTCCAATCTCTTAGCACCTGTTTAGCAAGTTTTCCAAGAGTAATCGATCTAAACAAGTTTCCATCGGCGTCGAATATCAGAGTTCTATCCGTGTTATCAACAAACTGTAAGATCTCTCTGGTATACTCTTTTGCCTCAAGTTTTCCCAAGGCCCAGATAACAGAACCTTTATTCAATGAATCATGTGTATATTTTTCCCCAAAAATCCCGATGATTTCCAAACCAGATGAATCCTGTTTTAAGAACGATGCAATGTTTTTAGTATGTTTCTTGGAATTAAGTAGAGCCAATGCTTGTATGTATAGTGAGGACAAAACCGTACTGTTTTCTTGTAGAGAATTCGAAATTTCATCGGAGAAATTCTGAGACCCCAACAAACCAATTGCCAAGGCCGCAAAGGGTTTTGCGATTCCATTTGCAGTTTTAAAGATCATTGAGAGTCTATCAGCATACTTTTTACCACCTAACAAACCAATTGAGACACACGCACATAATACAGTTCCTTCATCCTGGTCATCAAGTGACTTTGCAATTAAATCCATATGTTCTTCAGCTTTTAATTGACCTAATGCAAGGAGTGCTGCTTGTTTACATCCCACACTGACTGCTTTCGAGCCATCAATCAGTGCTACAAACTCCTTGGTATACTCATGTGATCCAAGCATTCCCAAGGCAAATATCGCATCTCCTGCAAAGCATCCATTTTTATATGATAGAAGATTGGCAATTTCCTTCCGATACTCTTTTGCCACGATTATGGCCAAGTACCTCGCGGCATGAGGTTTCACAAGATCAATATCATCTTTTAGCAGGTCTGCGATCTCTTTTTCATAACCTTTTGCCTCTAGCATTGTTAAGGACTGAATACAAGCGACTCTGACGTTGCTATCGTTATCCCGCAAGAGTTTAGCAATCTCTTTCACATGATGCATGGAGTCGATCTCTCCCAAACCTTTTACAGCACGGCTCCTTACCATCGGATCACTATCGCTTAAATCTTCCAAAAGTTTCTTAGAATTCTGTTCAGTTTTTTCCTGGACATTTGATGCTGACATTAAAACCAAAAATGTCCATAAAATATATTTCACCATTGCTAATTTACCTCCATAGCATTGATTTAAATCGTCATCTTGATGTCATCACCCTAATATTGTCCATATATGCAGGGCCACCAGCCGATTGACCCCAGAGGTAGAAATAACATTTCTTGAGTGAGTCATGATCCACAGTCTTTTTCGATGTCCACAATTTTTTATCGTTTAGATACAACTCTACTTTTCTATCTGTCCTTATTTTTACCTTTACTGTGTTCCATTGCTCTGGCGTATATTTTCCACGGAAACCATCGCATTGCTTATTTGAATCAAAGAGGTCAATAGCAAGAACATGTCCACCGCCCCTATTAGCCTGGACATGCAATATCGGGGAATTAAAAGAAAAACCTTCCTCATTACGGAGCCCCATGCATGAATCAGTATAATGCCCGCCACCCCCAGTGTTCCAGAAATCCATCTGCATCTCCAAGCCATTTGAGGCATCAATTGTCTTTTTATAATAGACCCCTGAAATTTCATTGTGACCATTTCCACTTCCATCAAGGGATTTTTTAGAATCGCCGCTCCCAAAACTTGCAATGTGTGGGTTAGCAGATTGCTGTACTACAACTCCCCAGGCACCTGTTGGAAACTCCTCAATCTTCTCCCAATCCTCTGAGATTATCAGTCGACCAGTCCCGCTATTATATTCAATCGAGACAGATTCTATTTTTTTGGTTGGTATTTTCAGTGTACCGTACTCCGTCTCCAACACAATACTCTCTTCCTGCACCAAGCCTTGAAGCATACCTTCTGAGAAGGTGATTCGATCTTTCTCCTCTTTTTCCATATCTCCAAACTCAATTGAAAACACATCTTTTGCTAGGATCTTGAGTGTTCCTAGTACATTTTTAATTGTAATGGCTTCCGCTTTGAGCATTCCAGTAAAAGTACTTTTATCTCGTAAAGTGACACGCGCAACAAGCTTCTGCTTATTTTGTGTCTCGTATTTGTCATCTTGAGAGAAAGCAGTAAAAAGCAATGACATTATTAACATGCTTTTTGGTATCATTTTAAACCTCATATTAAAGTTTTTTATAAAAACTCTTTTCTTCAATATACTATCCGAAAAGGTTGCTAAAATTCTGAAAATTCAGATTTGTTTGACTGCGTAATTTTGCCTAATATAATGGGTTGCGATGGATTTAGCTACAGTAGCAAACAAATTGAGGCGCGATGTGCTTCTCATGACCTCGGAGGCGGGGTCCGGGCATCCGACAAGCTGTCTGTCATGCGCAGATATAATGAGTGTGCTATTCTTCAAGACGATGAGATTCAACCCAAAGGACCCAGCAACAAGAAATCAGGATGTGTTTGTACTCTCAAAGGGCCATTGTGCGCCTATTTTGTATGCAACGCTTCGACTGAGCGGGGCAACTGACGAGAATCTATTGAACCTAAGAAGATTCGATTCAGTGCTCGAAGGACACCCTACTCCAAGATTCAAATGGGTCAAGGCTGCAACTGGTTCACTTGGTCAGGGTCTATCGGTTGGCTGCGGTATTGCATATGCAAGGAGACAGGACGGCGTCAAGGGAATCACATACGTTCTCCTTGGTGACGGTGAAGTTGCAGAGGGGTCAGTCTGGGAGGCCGTCCAATTTGCAGGCTACCACAAGCTCTCCAATCTAGTAGCTATCGTCGACGTAAATGGACTGGGTCAATCAGGAAAGACTATGTTTGAACATGAAGTAGAGTCGTATCGTAAAAGATTTGATGCCTTTGGCTGGGATGTCAAGTGCATTGATGGACATAATTTGAATGAAATTGAAAAGGCTTTTTCGAGCATCAGCACCGATTCTCCAACTGTAATCGTTGCAAAGACCATAAAAGGCAAAGGGGTCTCATTCCTTGAAGGCAAAGACGGATGGCATGGGAAGGCGCTAAAGAAGGGATCAGAGCTAGAGTCTGCTCTTAAAGAGATACCGGATTCGGCCATAATCAAGCCCGTTCCAGACAGATCCTATACAAACCAAATTAAAATCGAAGCAGATTCATCTAGTCATATTGAAGTAAGTTATAAACTTGGACAGGAAGTAGCTACACGGGAGGCCTATGGTAATGCACTTGTGAAACTCGGGATGATCTTCCCACGGCTTTTCGTACTGGATGGTGATGTAAAGAACTCTACTTTTGCAGAAAAATTCAAAGAGAAATTCCCATCGAGATTTGTTGAGATGTTCATAGCAGAACAGAATATGATAGGAGTTGCACTAGGGCTTGCGACCGAAGGAAAGATACCATTCTCCTCAAGTTTCGCCTGTTTCCTTACACGGGCATATGACTTTATACGAATGTCAGCCTACTCAAGACCTGCCCACCTCATCATATGCGGAAGCCACGCAGGGATATCAATCGGAGAAGATGGGCCAAGCCAGATGGGATTAGAGGACATTGCAATGATGAGGGCCGTATATGGTTCAAAGGTACTCTATCCCTCAGATGGAATCAGCGCTGAGCGCCTTACAGAACTTGCCATAAAAGCGGGCGGCATTGTTTACATAAGAACAACGAGACCCAAAACGAGTGTAATTTATGAACCTTCTGAAGAGTTTCATCTAGGCGGATCCAAAGTGCTTCGCTCCAGCTCTCAGGATGTTGCTACTGTTGTCAGTGCAGGCATAACAGTATACGAGGCACTCAGGGCATATGAAACACTCAAGGCCCGCAACATCTTTATTCGGGTTGTCGATGCCTACTCAATAAAGCCACTCGATGCACAGACGCTCTCAGAGTGTGCAAAGAAAACCAAGAACATTATCACAGTTGAAGACCATAGCCCGGCAGGCGGTTTGGGTGAAGCAGTCTCATCCGAGCTCTCTGGAAAATGTACAATTCACATCCTTGCTGTCAGAGAAATACCAAGGTCTGGAAAACCTGAAGAGCTACTGGATACTTTTGGGATATCAGCTTCCTCTATAACCAAAAAAGTACTCGATAGAATTTAGGCATATCACGCGTTCCGTGATTTTTCGTCCCGTAACAAAATGTGACTGGACGAAAACGCAAATGATCAGCCAAATTGACATGTATAGCGATAGTTGGATGCCATAATAGGTTTATCATTTGCACTTTTGCAAGTTGCTGAATACAGCAACTTGCAAAAGATTCACGAAACGCGTGATATCTCTCAAGTTCAAATATCCAGCTTTGAATTGTCCGGAAGTACTGATACTCTATAAAGGCGTCACATATCGAGGTTGAAAAAATCCGACAACATTGTCGGATTTTTTTCTGAAACCAGTCAGGTTTTTGAACATTTTTCGTGAAAAGTAAGAAGAACCAATAAATTGCTTTATTTACTCTCTGTAGGCTTTTTCTTCTCGTTTTCCAAGATGAATTGATTGTAGCCTTCATCGTAGGTCAGCCTGTGTTTGTTATTGACCCAGAAATCATGAATTTTCCAGATGGCGGCCTCATTTTCCAGTATCGTCTTGTCAAGATCGTAACCGAAATCGAGACCAGTAGCCAAAAGGAATATATTTGCGGCGATGTTAACGTCAAGTTTACTAATGCCGTCTTTTTGCCTGCGGGCGTCCAATTCCTCAGGTTTCAGTTTCTCCTTAGCCCAGGCATTCTCCTTTCTGACCTGATCAAACATTGTATCGAGCAGTTTTTGAAGAGTATCCTTGGAAGAAATGGGACCGATTCTCTTTGTCACCCTCTCTCTTTTCTTAAATCTTACAAAGTCCTCATCTTTTCCGGCACGCACCTTATCAAACTCATAGACAATCTTTAAAATATCGTTTTTGTACTCCAGCTCCATCTCTCCTTCAACAATACTTATGATATTTACAAAATCAAATACTCCAGCGATAAATATCTCTAAAAATATGGCATCTTCGTCGATGTTTTCGAATATTGCTAGTCCGGTTATTTTTTGACCGGGTTTTAAGACTTTTTTCTTTCTTATTTCGGCAAGTGAGAGAAAGTATCCATTGTTTTTGAACTCATCTATAGAGGCCTTGATCACGTCCTTAGTTCGATTTGAAAGCCCGGCAATATGCTCGATCAATCTATATTCAACCTCAGGAGAGATTACAGCGGTACAGTACTTTCCCAGGACGTATTTTTGGTACCCCTTGTGATCTTTTTCCTTTATTGCGTCATAAAGATCTGCATCACATTTCTTGCATTTCCTCGTCGGAAACTCCTGATCCGTATCACATTTTTTACATTTTACAGAGTTAGCTGTTGTTTTTATAGCACCATATAGATCAGTATCGCATTTTTTGCATTTGGTAATTGGAAAATCCTGGATTGTCTGACACTTTTTGCAGCTTACAACATTGTCCCGTAAAACATCTTTAAGGACATCTATATTTAGTTTTGTTTTATCATCAACCATGCTCTTTTGCTTTTCAACATAAGCAGTTAGATCCAGCATAAGGGGGCAATTTGTCTCTTTTAATGTATTTTTAAGCTCAAATGTAAAATATAGATATCTTTTACTATTATATGTGAAAAACTGTGGACGTTCCTGCGTCCTGAGTTCAATATGCCATCGATCGTGAATCTGGGCAAATAGCTCATTTGCCCCGCCTAGGAACATAATTACAAGAATTATCCTCATACAGTTAAGACGAATTTCAGCAGCCATTATCTTGCCCTGCTTTTTGGACTAGAAACAACTGGTACAGATATTAATTGATTATTGCGGACCGCCGTTTACATTTTATCTAGTCCAAAGTGCTGGGCTTGCTTTTTACACATTTACTGCTATATAATATCGTTCCTTGTGGCTAAAATTCAAGATAACAAGTGTGCCAAGTGCCGAAGGGCACAGATGAAACTTTATCTCAAAGGGGCCAAGTGCTTCACAGCAAAATGCCCTGTTGACAAGAGAGGCAAAGTCCCCGGTGTTCACGGTGACAGAAAGCCCAGGCTAACAGATTTCGGTGTACATCTCAGGGAAACACAGA
This sequence comes from Planctomycetaceae bacterium, assembly GCA_005239585.1. Next base: position 2,451 of record SBBU01000148.1, on the reverse strand, counting down.
GGCTAAAGAGGCACTATGGACTCTCAATGAGACAGGCTGCTCGTATATTTAAAATGGCTTATCGAGAACCAGGTAACACAGGTGAGGTTTTCTTGAGATACCTTGAAAGCAGGCTTGATAACGTACTCTACAGGGCAGGCATGGCACTCTCCAGAGCCCATGCCAAACAACTTGTAACTCATGGCCATATCGCTGTAAATGGCCGCAAGATTACAGTGCCCTCTTACTTGCTAAATGCCGGTGAAGTGGTAGAACCCCGTAATAAAGAAAACTCGATAAAATTAATTAAGGAGGCTTATGAGGCCCGCAAAGCGACTGGAGATGAGGTCCCAACTTGGCTGAAACTTGTTCAGGAGGATCCTCCAAAGGCACAGATAGTTCAATTGCCTGATCCTTACGAGACACAGATAACCATTGAACCGCAATTAATTGTTGAATACCTAACACGGTAATTAACAGACCGTGGCTTGAGAAAAAAAATTTTGAGGGTGGTGAATGATTAGAATCAGATGGAAAGATTTTGAACTACCCACAAGAGTAGTGTTAGATGAGAAAACCTCAACACGTAACTATGGAAAATTTATCATAGAGCCCTTTGAGCAGGGTTTCGGTGTCACTATCGGTAATTCATTACGAAGAATTCTATACTCATCTATCGAAGGCACAGCAGTTACAAGCGTCAAGATAAAGGGCGCACCGCATGAATTTACCAGCCTTGACGGCGTGCAAGAAGATGTAGTAGATATAATACTCAACTTGAAACAACTTGTTTTCAGACTTCATGGTGACATCACTGCCAAGACGCTTCAATTAAAAGCCAGCAAAAAAGGTGAGATCAGGGCTGAACATATTGCCCCAGAGATGGGTGTGGAAATAGTAAACCCAGAGGCACACATAGCAACCCTTGCCGAAGATGTCGAATTCGACTGCAAAATAGAGATAAAAAAGGGAAGACGATATGTTACTGCAGAGGAACTTCAAAAAGATTTAGCCGAGATTGATGGCATCCCAGTCGATGCAAATTTCTCTCCAGTAAAAAGAGTCAAGTATTCGGTAGAAAACACACGAGTTGGCAGATTCACAAATTATGACAGGCTGATCTTCGAGGTCTGGACCACGGGAGCAGTCACTCCCGAAGAAGCACTAGTAGAGTCAGCAAAGATTCTCAGAAAACATCTAAATCCATTTGTTCAACAGTACAATCTGGGCAGGCCAGTCCACGCAAGCGAAACAAAAGTGGAAGAAATCAAGCAGAAGAAAAAAAAGGCAGAGGAGCTGCGAAATATACTTTCAGTCTCCATGTCTGAGCTTGATCTCTCCATGCGTGCCTACAACTCACTTGTGTCTGAAAAGATCGAGACAATAGGAGACTTGGTCATAAAAACTGAGCCAGAGCTTCTGAAACTCAAAAACTTTGGCAAGACCTCTCTCCGAGAAGTAAAAAAGAAACTTGCCGAAAGAGGCCTATCACTCGGTATAAATATAGAGGAGCTACTTGGACGTAAGGAATAAAAGATGAGGCACCGATTAAAAGGGAGAAAGCTTGGAAGAATAACATCTCACAGAGAGATGTTAGGCAGGAATCTTGTCACAAATCTATTCGCACACGGCAGGATAGTTACTACCCTCCAAAAAGCAAAGGAATTCAGGGGAAAGGCTGAGAAGATGATTACACTGGCTAAAAAAGGGGGACTAGCCAACTACAGACGCGCCCTAGGCTTTATTCAGGATGAGAATGTAGTAAAAAAGCTGTTCAACGACATTAAAGATCGTTTTTCCGATAGAGCAGGAGGCTACACAAGAGTCATCAGACTAGGCGGATATAGATTCGAGGCCGAAAAACATGGCAAATTCGCCTCTCACAGACTGGGCGACATGGGTGAGCGCGCCATCTGGGAACTCGTTGTCCACAAAGACCACGACGAGGAACTCTACCTTGCAGGCCTCGGTGCAAAGGCTAGGGAAGAACGCGACAAGAAAAAACTTGACAAAAAGAAGAAACTCGAGACAAAAAAATAATAAATCCTGGGCTCATTGGTGAAAGAATATTGGTCATGAAAAAAAATTCTGATTTGATTAATTAAAGTTAACTCTCTACACTTTGCTTTATATGGGAAAAATCACCGATGAACTAAAGGAATATTCTAAAAAAGTGCTTGATCACTTTCAGAATCCGAGGAATGCAGGAGACATCAAAGATCCCACAGTGGTAGTCTCTGTAGAAAACAAGCGCTGTGGAGACATTATCAAGCTCTATCTCAAGATCAAGGAGAACACAATAGAAGAGGTTAAGATGAAGACATTTGGCTGCACCGCCTCAATTGCATCGGCATCTATTCTCACAGAGCTCATCAAAGGAAAGGAAATAAAAGAGGCTCAAAAGATAAAGCACTCAGACATTGTAGATGCGCTAGGAGGTCTTCCTGAACGAAAGATTGCGTGCGCAAAGGT
>SBBU01000290.1 GCA_005239585.1 Planctomycetaceae bacterium | reverse complement strand
TCCCCGTTCTTTACCCCCTCTTTGCGCATAACTTTCCCCCTCTAATCTTCTTTATTATGTTATAACTCGTAGATTTTTCTTGTCAAGTTCAACAACGCCTCTCTTTCTTTACTAGTGCGATAAAGCTTCCGTCCTTTTCCTGAGCGCCGATGATCTTGTCCCAAAAATGCCCTTTAAATGTCTGCCAGTCTTCGTTACCGAGCGCCCTAGTCCCAAGCATTGCTAGAAAAAGTGCATATGCGGGAGCTGTTTTTCCGTGGTCTTTAGCGATCAGGTTTTTTAGTGCATTTTTGGCATAGCTTAGGACTTTCTTCTCGTTCCAATGTGACTCGGCAGTCTTTTCATCCAATAGGGCTAGGCGTTTCATAAGGTGAACTGCGCCCCATGTCCGTGGGGGTTCTGGGACTGCGCTAAAGTACCCTTTGACTTTGGGATTAAAGTAGCCAAGTGCCCCCTCTTTCTCCCAACTGTCTTTAATGTAATGAAGACCTCCGTTAAAAATGTCGTCAGAGATCTTGTGACCATACATTTTTGCATAGGTAAGCGTTATCATTACCAGAACCGTTGAGGCATTTAACGTCCTGTAGGCCCCTTTTTTATCCTTGTATTCTTTTTCGGTCGGAACATGCCCGTGGTGTCCCCACCCTGTCTCGGCCGGATCGCGCTCTTTATCTTTGTATCCCTTCCACTGGGTCTCTTCTAGACCGGCCAATACCTTCTGTAATAGCGATTGCACATCTTTGTTTTTGGGCTGTTTGTTAAGAAGCTCAAGCAAATAGAGTCCGGAAAACGAATAGTGCCAAACCATAAACTCCTTCGAGGGCTCTTTCGTCTGGAGATGTTCAGTAATTTCTTGGAGCTGTTTGCTGTAAGGCCCCGATTCAGGCGTGCTTCCTGATGCGAGAAAGGCAAGCCCCATCATGGCAGTCAGGTTTATGGAGAACATCCCCTCTTTGTAGTTTTTGGCAAGGTACTGGAGCCCTTTTTGAATAACTTGCTCACAAGATGAGCAACTTTTTGGGCATGATAAAGAGTGCTTCTCCTTTTCTTGGGCTCCTAGGTCAGGAAGACAAAAGATTATGAATAGCACTACGAGTACAGACTTGAGCATATCTAGAATTTACAAACTATTGCCAGAGTTGCAACAGACAGGGAATGATATCACTTTTGCATTATATTCAGAAAAGTAATGCCGTTTGTTGCGATAGTTAGATCAAGGACGAGCGTGTTCTCTTGAATTGATTGTTTGACAATACTAAAAGGCTTTAGGTCATCTAGTTCGGTCAAGTGTAGAATCTCCTGCTCTTTGTAAAAATCTTTCTTTGAAAGCTTCATAACGGCAGGGAAGACGGAGTTGTTGTGCTTGTCTATTTTAAATTGCTCGACAGTCACCTCCCCCCACGGAATGTTTTTCATCTCGAGTTTTATCTGAAAGCCCCTATCCGTTCTGGTCTCGATGTCATTCTCGTTGTGGCAATAGAGCATTAACTGTCGTGAGTTTTCTTTTTTGGAGCCGAAACCACTGATAACATTTCCGCACACTTTGGTATCTGGAATTGCAAAATAGTCATGGGACATCATGCCAAAGAGTTCTATAAAGTTGAATATAGGCTTTTTTACGGTGAGGATCCTGTCCATTTTCTTATCATCGTTGTCGTCTATCATAAACAGAGCCGTGACGCTCGTCATTCCTCCGCAGTTATAGTCGACTGGCCAGACTGTAAAAAGAGTCTCGCCGAAAGCGTATTTTTTATCCTGACATGCCTTGGCTATCAATTTTTGGATTACGTTGGCCGTCCAGGCAGGAAAATAACCATTGCCTTTATAGATAGCTCTTTGGGCAGGGTCGGGCAGTGGATACCAACCGGGACAGCATTCAAAGCTATTCACATAGAGTTTTTCGTAAAAAGCCGCATCGATTTTCAGGGCCAACTCCTTTGCCTTTATGATGCTCTCTGCCATCGCATTCGATTTTGTATATTGATGGATTGAAATATAGTCGCATGGTGAACCTTTTCCGTTATTTGTCTTGCATAACGAATCAACTCTTTTTGATCGTTTTCCGTCCAGAGCAGGATCAGCATAGGCGTAATTTGTGTTAATTTCGGGTTTCCCTTGAATTTTTGCAGTCGGACTGCAGTGATAAAGAAACTCGGGCACAGTGCTTAACCCCCAAATGGTCGCGAACTCCAGCCCGCCTACCATAACTTTTGAGGAGTCGAGATTATTCCCCTCGAATGCCTTTAAAATCGCGTCTACAGTGTAATCGTAGAGCTTATGGGCCTCCTGCTGAGTGTCACTCCAATACACATTAAGGTCAAACTCATTGCCAACGGAGTAATAGAAATCTAAAGCAGCATGACCATATCTTTTTATAACGTGATCTATAACAGTGTATATAAAATTCCGGTACTGTAGATAGTCCTTGGGCTTGCTGTGGCTGCCGTTGCCGCCGGGGTGCCCGGGAAGGCCGTTTGAAGAGAGATCAACTGGAACGCTGGCGAAATTAACTACCAATCTCCTGCCGAATTCCTTGTGTATCAAGTCCATTTCGGCATTAATGCGGTCCCAAAAATAGACGGGTGTGCCGCTTGGCTTGAATTTTCTCAGATAGCATCTCGGCAGACCAAAGTGGCCGGGGGTCTCTGGAAAATCTATAGGTGTGGATCCGGGATAATCTAAAACCCATGAATTAGCAGGATGCTTTAGTTTTGTGATTGTTATCGTGTTGTCCTTGTCGTTTACGTGGACTATTTGCGCAGTTTCCGATTTGGCTCTATCGGCTATCAAGATCGTATCGTCTTTTTTATAATCTGCGCTGGGTGGCCTATTACTCTCTATTCCGTATTGTAGATGCCCGTAGAAATCCTCTATGGTTAGGATAGTTAAATTGTCCGTGTCAGAAACGTGTTTTATTTGCCTAGTCTCTTTCTCTCTCACGAGATTTGGATTACCGTCCCAGACCCCGTTGAACCAAAAATCTTCAGTTAGAGAATAGTCCCTCTGAAGACTCCATACAGTTGGATACTTGCGGGAAACCTCTTGCATCATTTTATACGAATCCAACTGATGAAACATTTTTGATGTGTTGTAGTTAGGCTTGATGATGCCTGCGAATAACTGACCGTGCCACTGGACAGAATGTGTGTTGAAATCGACAGACATTGAGACGGGTGTGTCTGGAATGTGTGGCGCAGTGGTGAAGGACCACTGATCTCGTTTTGTAGTCGCCCCTTCGGTTACATAAACCTGAACAGTGTAGCGAGTGTTTTCTTTCAGGGGTTGTTTTGGCTCTATATAGACCGCAGTTGCAATTGTTTTGTCCACAGTTGCGTTTATGAACCTCCCGTCGAATCCGTTCAGAAACTTTTGATCATTCAACACATGAAGGCTTTTCATTTCTTCTATAAGGGTTACCTCTAGCGCCTTGCTTTTTGAGATGTCCAAATTTTTTATTACGAAATATATTGAGGTATGCGCAGAGACATTCATTTCATCTTTGTCGGGTCTTGCGTGAAAATGGCTGAAGATGTGGAAGTCTAAAATCTGTGAATCAGTAACAGTTCTGCAAGTTGCCGAGGCAAAGAGTAAAAAACACAGAAAATACCGCACGTGGGAATGTTAGCAAAAAGTGCTAAAGAAAAAAAATTTTTATGTCGATTCTACTCTCAGCAATGAAGAAAACGTTGGGAAAAAAGACTGATCCTAACAAGTAGCGGGCATGTGACCCGCATCGCAAGTTGCTCTCCCGCAGCTTGTGTGAAAGGCGCGTGGGATAACGCCTGAAATGTTATTCCGGGGGATTAGGGTAGAAAACCCCAGACTACCTTAACCTATAATCGAGCAGCCGGGGATTTTTGACAAGCTCGAGATATGGGATTGCGGATAAATACCAACACGGGCACGCTGACTGCCCTCAGGACATTAAAGGTAAACGATCGAAATCAGGTTACCAGTCTTGAGCGGCTTTCCACCGGCCTGCGTATAAACAGAGCCTCTGATGATCCTGCCGGACTGGTTATATCGGAATTGTTAAGGGGTCAGCTCTCGGCATTAAAACAGGCCGTAGAAAACACAGAGAATTCGACCGGCCTTGTGAGCGTTGCGGATGCCGCCCTTGAGAAAGTAAGCGACCTTTTGGTTAGTATGAAAGAGTCCCTTGTGTTTGCTATGAATAGTGGCTCGATATCGTCAGAGCAGCTTCAGGCAGAGCAGGATAGTATGGATGCGGCGGTTAATGCTATAGATCGTATAGCCGCAACTACAAGATATGGCAGCAAGAACCTTTTAAATGGTTCAGTAGAGTTTGTTACAACAGGGACTTTACCAGATCAATTAGATGATATACGGGTTCGCACCGTGGTATTTCCCCAGGGCTCAACGACCAGAACGCTTACAGTAACCACACGAGCAACCCCCGAAAGAGGTTCTATTGTACTTACATCGGTATCAGCCGCACAGGATACAACTATAAGGATAAGCGGCCCGCGAGGAACTGCAGATATAAGAATAGCAGATGGCGCCATAGCCTCTGGGATTGCACGGGCTGTAAACTCTGTGGCCGCATTTACAGGTGTATATGCCTCTGGCAGCGTTGCTGCGACCGGCAGAGTAGGGTTCTTTACCGAAGAATTTGGCACAGGGAATATTGTTAGAGTAGAGATAGTTGAGGGTATGGTATCGGGCAGTTCTTTGATAAACGGGGTTACTACAACAGGCCCATTTTCAGCCGGAAGCGTATTTTTTGATACTGGAGCCAATGGATCGATAGATTTCAATGGGCAACGCTATATAGGCGTAGGGAGAGAGTTTACAGTTCTTTCAACTGACGCTAATTTTACATTCAGGCTTGATCCAGAGCTTATACCAATAGCATCTGGGACGAATCTTTCTTTTTCTGTTGCCAACACGGGATTTAGATTTCAGATAAACGAAAGGGGTTTACCTACAGACAGTCTGCAAGTAGGGATCATGGGGATTACGGCAAGTCAGTTAGGCAGGAGTGTTACAGATGACATTATTGGACGGGCAATACTCGGGGGGAGAACGCCAGCATCGGGTGCTGTTGTTACGACAGGAGGTTTTTTAAACTCTTTAATAACCGGGGGCACAAACTCGCTTTCAAATAATCCGCAGAACGCAACTAACATAGTTGAGGCGGGAATAAGACAGGTGAGTTCTGTGAGGGCATTCCTTGGTGCAGTTATTAAAGACATTCTACAACCTAATTTTGATGCACTAAATGTTCATATACAGGAATTAACAAAGGCTGAGAGTACGATTCGAGACCTTGACTTTGCCGAAGAGACATCGAAGTTTTTAAGGACTCAAGTTGTATTTCAAGCTAATTTAAGCGTGATGGCTTCGGCTAATCAGATTCCACAATCTGTACTTGGTCTTTTAAGGTAGAGTTATGATGTAGAATAGATCCCCCGGGAGACCCGCCCTAAGGTACACAACCTGGGGCGGGAACTCCCGGTGACAAAATCGATGACGCGATGCGTCATCCAGAAGAGCTCGAAGCATACTGCACCCCGGGGGATAATGTGCAGCGAGCTACGGGCTTTTGAATTTATAGGGAGTTGCCGAAAGGGGTTGGGTAAGAAAAATGCCCAATCGCCCAATGTGCCAATCGTCCGGTTACTCAACCCGACGTAGGCAACTCCCAGCAATCATATCTCAAGTTTTTAATCATTCCTTCCGATTAAAGTTTACGATAAGAAGAGACTAGATAAAAACTTTCCACCTAAAGTCACAGAACATGGAGGTTCGTGGAAAGTTATCATGGAGGATAGTACGGTGGGATATTTGTTTAACCCACCGGGGGATCTAACAGGCCACGAGGCCGAGTCACTTTCAACAACGCAAACGTATTCATTCGCAAGTGTTCACAAAGTTAACGTTTTTTTTGGTCTTGCCCATTCGACTCGCCTGCCTGAGCAACCGAGTTGCATAACTCGATCTTCATATTGGGGTTTAAGCAGGGGCGAGGTAAACCCCGCACTCCGCCCTTACAGGCGGGGATTTTTGTGTTGCGGGGTAAATCGGCCTAATTGTAAATTAGGTATCCGGGCGATTGGGCGGACTAGGGAGGCACACAGAGTCCCGTGTCGCCTCCCACTTTATTGGTCTTATTGGAATGAGTGGTGTAACCGGGTTGATGACGTGAACGGGGTTGATGATTCAAACAACTTGACTGTCAATCAAGTTTACACTCTCCTCTACCCTGTAAACCAATTATCTCAGGTGCGTTATTTGCCCAGTGAAAACAACTATACAGTCAAGGGGGTGGTGGGTATGTAGAAGAGGGTGAGCTATCCAGTACCTTGGGGTGCTGGACCCAATCGTGCGGTCGCCTAATTTACCAATCGCCTTGTCTGGGCATGGAGGTCTAGATGGGCTTTTCATGGAGGAAAAAAATGGGACTTAGAATCAACACCAATATCTCAAGCTTGCGAGCCTTGAGACAGTTAACCAGAAATGACAATATTCAAGCCGGTAGCTTGGAAAAACTAGCTACAGGGCTTCGAATAAACAGGGCGTCAGATGACCCGGCAGGACTGGTCATAAGTGAACAGTTAAGGGGACAGCTGAGCGCTCTTAATAGAGCAGTCGAGAACTCCCAGACAGCTTCAAACCTGATAGCAACGGCAGACGCTGCTATTCAGGAAATATCAAATCTTCTAAGCGGTATCCAGAGCTCCCTAGTATTCGTTCAGAATACAGGCGGTAACTCTGTAGAGCAAATCAATGCAGAACAGAACGTTGTGGACCAGGCAATTTCATCAATAGACCGAATCGCTGCAACCACAAGATTTGCTGGCAGAAACCTGATCAACGGAACTGCAGAGTTTTTAATCACAGCAAGCTCACCAGCACAATTAAACGATATTAGGGTACATTCAGCATCATTTGCGCCCGGTAGTTTGACCCGTACCCTTTCACTAACAATTTCGCGGCTTCCCGAACGAGCTGAAATAAACTTTGCGACAGGCGCCTCGTCAGTTGGGGCTACGGTCTTGAGAATAACTGGTCCAAAGGGTACAGAAGACGTAGCTATAGGTAGTGGTACAAACGAGTCTGGCCTCGCAAGGGCTATAAACACTGTAAGCCAGTTTACAGGGGTATTCGCTTCCTCTACTGCGACTACCCTAAGGCTCTTTAGCGAAGGTTATGGACAGGGTCAGCTAGTTAGGTTAGAGGTCGTAAGTGGTATATTGAGAGAGTCTAGCACCATTGCAGCAAGCGCCGGATCAATCAGATCGGATAGAGGCTTAGATGCACAGATTACGTTTGAAGGTCAAACCTTTACGGGCGTTGGTAACAAGTTCAGCATTCTTACAAGGGTTGCCAGCTTTGAATTCTCTCTGAATCCCGATCCCGGGGCAGGTCAATCACTGACGCCGGGAATAACGACAGGGGCGACTGTGAGCTTCACTGTAGGAAATACAGGTCTAAACTTCCAGTTGAATGAAAACCCAAGTGATACAGACAGAATAGCCACTGGTATCCCTAACCTTTCCACCTCAGTTCTTGGCTTCAAGACAGTTAGAGACCTTCTGTCAGAGGCAGTCATAGGAGGCAGCGCTCCATCGGGAAATGTAGGAGGAATTACGGTAAGAATCGGAGGTGTCTTGAACTCAATCAAGACTGGTGGAACAAACTCGTTGATAAATAACCCGACAAATGCAACATTCATAGTAAGGAGCGCGATTAATCAGGTTGCTACTGCAAGAGGTAGGTTGGGATCGATACAAGCAGGATCGATTCAGCCTAACATAACAGCTGTGGGCGTACACATAGAGCAGCTGTCAAGCTCCTTGAGCACCATCAGAGACTTGGACTTTGCTGAGGAGACAGCTAGGTTTACAAGAAATCAGATACTCTATCAGTCCAGTATAGCAACATTGGCCGCTGCTAATACAGTGCCGCAGGGCGTATTAGCTCTTTTAAGATAGAAAACGCTGGGCAGCCCCGCATCTTCTAGTGAAGAGGCGGGATTAGGAGGCTGATCTTTTAGCCATCTCGCCCTGTATCTTATGATACAGGGCGGGCTTTATCCTACTTGGTTTAGTTGCTCGTTACAAAGGAACTATATTTAGGCCGCTATCAAAATGAGCCTCTCGGCTCTCCCAGCCCTTCGCAAGGGCTTGGAAGCGATTCGGGCATGCCGAATCGCATTTTGATAGCGGCCTTTAGTTAAAGATTTTCATATCGATAGCCGATAACTAGAGTGATAACAACCCTCGTTTGAGGGTGACAAAACACGCCCAAATCGACCCATCTATGATTGTCTGTATGTAGTTTTCAGGCAAGCCATAGTTTTTGTCCTATCCAATCGCGCACGCGCAAGTCCTAGTCCAATCCCCGAAAAGGCGACATGGTCTAATTTTTAGGCCATGGTTGAAAAAATAAAGGAGGTGAGATTTAGAATGATTTCGGGGATGACCGAGTCTTGGGGCTCTTGAGAAATTTTTTTTGCTGCCTGCAAAGTGTGGGTAGCAGATGACGCGGCGGTCAATGGCGTGACTGCCAGAAAAATTTTAAGGAGAGGATAAAATGGGTCTAAGAATTAACACAAACGTGCCTTCAATGAGGGCACTTAGATTGTTGCAAATAAACGATGGAAACCTGAATCGTTCTTTGGAACGACTGAGTACAGGACTTAGGATTAACCGCGCCTCAGATGATCCTGCGGGATTGATAATATCTGAGCAGTTGCGCGGTCAGATCTCAGCGCTATCAAGGGCGATAGAAAATTCACAGAATGTTTCTAACATGGTCTCCACTGTAGACGCATCAATCGCTGAGGCGTCAGATTTGCTCTCTGATATACAGAGCTCTCTTATCTTTGTACAAAACACGGGTGGTATCAGCGCTGACCAGATAGCAGCGGAGCAGGGGGTGGTCGATCAAAATATTGCAGCCTTGGACAGGATAGCGGCTACCACAAGATTTGCTGGAAGGACACTGATTAATGGCACCAATGCTTTTCAGCTCACAGGCACAATTCCATCTTCGCTAATCGATATTAACGTCAGACAGATAAATTTTGCGACAGGTACCACGTCTAGGACCTTGACGCTGACAATATCAAGACTTCCAGAGCGAGGCAATGTTCACTTTTCTACCGGGGTCTCGGCAGTGGGTAGCACAACAATTAGAATAACTGGTCCTCGTGGAACCCAGGATGTTGCGCTTAGCAGCGGGAGTCGAAGCCAGAGCATTGCAAGTGCTATTAATTCTGTGGCACAAGCAACCGGGATATTTGCTTCATCTACAGCTTCGATGCTTCGTTTGTTTACAGAAGGTTTTGGCGATGCACAGACTGTAAGGCTCGAGGTGGTAAGCGGTACGTTGAGGCAGCCTTCTCCTACAGCATCTTCTACTGCAGGAACTGTTTCGTTTGATAGAGGGGTTGATGCTCAGGTGACATCTGAGGGGCAGGTGTTCACAGGAGTCGGGAATAGGTTTTCTATATTAAATGGTGTAGCAAACTTTGAATTTTCGCTTAACCCTAATCCCTCCACAGGTCAGTCCCTTACTCCGAATATAACTCAGGGTTCAACAGCCTCATTTACAGTTGCTAGGACAGGCTTGACATTCCAGCTTAATGAAGAGGCGCGAGACACCGACAGAATCTCTATGGGTATGCCAAACCTAGGGGCAACTGTCCTTGGAGAAACAGCAGTCAGGGATTTGATATCAGAGGTCGGTATAACAGGGAGCGCCCCTAGCGGCAACGTAGGAGGATCAACTGTGTTGACCGGGGGCTTTCTAACTAGTGTAAGGACGGGAGGTTCCAACTCGCTTATCAACAACCCTGGAAACGCACTCACAATTGTACGGACGGCTATAAATCAGGTTACAAGGACAAGAGGCTTCTTGGGCTCAATCCAGGCTGGCACTGTTGAGCCTAATATAAGGGCGGTTGGTGTTCATATTGAACAGCTATCAAGCTCTTTAAGCTTTGTCAGAGATCTGGATTTTTCAGAGGAAACGGCGGCATTCACAAGGAGCCAGATACTCTTTCAGGCCTCGATTGCATCAATGGCAGCCGCAAACATTACTCCGCAGTCGGTATTGGCTTTAATCAGATAAGCCATAGTGAAGTAGAGTGGTCACTTGTGTGACCACTCTATTTACAACTCACCTCGTCTTTGGTAAATATTAACCGTATTTTACAATACAACATATGGCTCAGATCACTGTTATAAGCGGGGCGGTATTTGGATCATTTGAATTAGCATATTACAACACCATAGGCAGCTCTGAAGAGTGCATTGTTGTGCTGAAAGAGTCATCGGTGCAACCAAATCACGCTACGGTAGAGTTTGTAAATGAGCGCTATGTTATAGCAAGTTCTACGCCACAGACCGAGGTTTTTTTAAATGGCCGCAAGATATTAGAACCAACAGAGATGTCAAATGGGGACATGATTCAGCTTGGGAAAGTAAGCCTTCTTTTCAACAGCGATACCCATGACGCACCTAGTGATGTATTAAAAGCCATCACACCAGCACCAAAGGAAGAAGCGACTACTCTGAGGGCCAGGCTTAAATCTATCGATCCCACATCAATCGTAGATACGTTCAGGAGAAAAGAGGTACTTGAGACAAAGGTAGAGACGCTTTTCAAGGTTTCCTCTTTGATGAGCAGCACATTGAACTTTGAACAGATCAAATCGTACCTCTTCGATACCATGTTTGAAATATTTAAACCAGACCGGATCTTTTTGCTTCTGTATGATGAGTTGTCCAGACTTAGGTTACATGACAAACGTATTTCGCGCCACTGTGAGGTCAAGGGTTTTCAACAGGTGTCGAGGTCCTTAATCAAAGAGGCTATCGAGCAGCGTGAGGCCCTGCTCTCCAGAAGCGCAGTTGAGGACACGAGATTCTCGCTTGCGGAATCGGTGATAAGTCAGGATATACAATCAGTTATGTGCTGTCCTCTTGTGACTAAGGATAAAATTATCGGGGCGCTTTATGTTGACAGGCTCACCCAACGGAAAAGTTTCACAGAAGATGATCTTAGCCTGCTTGGTGCGATAGCAAGTCAGGTATCTGTAACCGTAGAAAATGTCGTCATGTATGAAAAAAACCGAGAGTACAACGACAAACTTATCAAGCTCTCAGAAGCTACGAGACACATAAGTAGACTGCTTGACTCATACAAGATATTAAAGGCGGCAGTAGATTATTCAGTCGGGATTTTCAATTGCTCCAAGTGCTCCATCTTGATTTATAATGAACACTCGGGTTTTCTAGAGGTTGCATATTCAAATTCCATAGATCCGCTCCTGTGGTCAACCATAAAAATAAAGCCGGGTGAAGGTTATTGTGGGAAAGTTTTTTCTGAAAATAAACCGTATCTTTGTCAGGAAGTCCCTCCGGCCACAGGTGAAAAGAAATATCAATCAGATTCGTTTCTTATATGTCCTATAGTTGCGAGAGAGGAAATAGAGAGCCACACAAGACCTGTTGGTGTGATTGCGGTAACAGACAAGGTAAATAAAAAGCCCTTTGATTACCAAGACCAAGAGCTGCTTGTAATATTTGCGAACGCGCTGGGAATCTCAGTTGATAACTCCAGGCTTTTCGAAAAGGCAACAGTAGATAGTCTTACCAAAACATATACGAGACAGTTCTTTTTTGTGCTTCTCGATGATAGGTTGCGTCGCTATAAACAAAGGAGAAGACCGCTTGCGATCTTTATGATCGACATCGATAAATTCAAAAAGACAAACGATGAGCTTGGTCATCAGGCAGGTGATCTTGTCTTGGCACAGGTTTCGAAGATTATCAAGACACTTGCGCCGGATGAGTCATTTCTCGGGCGATATGGAGGAGATGAATTTACGCTTGCAGTCCCTGACTTGGGCTCGCGGGATGCTATGGCCTATGCCGAGGAGATACGGCGCAAGGTGGAAAAAACCACATTTTCAATTGGTCAGATCGCATTTCGAGCAACGATTAGCATGGGTATCGCCGTGCTTGAGCGTGAGGATACTACAGAAAGTCTTGTGAAAAAGGCTGACACGGCACTTTACTCTGCAAAAAAGAGCGGACGCAATCGCATTGAATTGTACTCCGACAAGTTAGCGTAGGTTTAATCTGTCTGTTCATAATACATCATGGCGACATCCCGTAATTTTCATTAAAGCCTTGCTGGAAGCATGTTACCGGGCTGTGGAAAAATTTCGGAAACGCGTTTCCGAAATTTTTGTGGATCAAAATAGACCGTCTGTATCGTATCTCATCCCTGAAGGAGCGGGGCTTAAGGTCGTCTGCGGAGGCTTCGCAAGCCTTTCATGATAGATGTCTCGGTCTTTGGCTTGGGCGCCATCTTACCGCCCTCTTTACTCTCTGATGTGTAACTTTTGATGTCCTCTACAAGTTCCGAAATCGATTGGTAACGAAGATTCTTCTCCTTCGAGACCATTCTTTCTATAAAATAGTGCGTGGTGTGCGAAATAGATTTCACCCTGAGCGTTGAGCTGTTTAATAACTCTTTAACTTGGGCCGCCATAATCTCACGAGGTTGGTTGCCTTTGAACGGAAGCTCACCCGTTACCATGTAGTAGAGCATGATGCCCATGGAATAGATGTCGGTCCTTGGGTCAAGGTCAAGACCTTGTGCCTGCTCGGGCGACATGAATTCAGGTGTGCCCGATGTGAAGCCGGGTCTCTCTTTTTCGCCTACCTTGGAGGCGAGTCCAAGATCGAGTAGTTTGACGATCGAGCCCGGCTGTTCGATTACAACGTTCGCTGGTTTGACATCTTTGTGAATATAGCCCTTTATGTGCATGTAATTGAGCGCCTCTGCCAGTTGCAGCGTTATCCTTAATGCCTCTTTTTCAGAAAAGGCCCTGCCTTTGTCTAGAAGGTCCTGCAGAGTCGATCCGGGCAAATACTCCATAACAAATATGTTAAGGCCCTTGTAAACACCGTATTTGTAGCCTTTGACTATATTTGCATGTTCAAATTCTATTAAAAGATTACACTCCCTGGCAAAGTGATTTAAAAGCTTTGGGTCTTTCGCCTTGACAGGGAGCATAATCTTAATGGCAACTTTTTTGGCTGTTTTTAGGTCTGTACCCAGAAATACAGTTGACATTCCACCCATGTTTAGCTTTTTTATTACCCTGTAGCCCGGTAGAGTCTCGATCATGATTGCTATATTTTATCAAAATAACATGTATAATCTATACCCAAGTTAGTTTTTAAGCAGGAGTCTGGAGTTTTTCGAGCCCCGTATGTGTCATATATATAAAGTTTTTTAATCGGAGGAAAGTATGAGACATTTCATCTCTTTAACCATGTTGCTTCTGCCACTATCGGCCGTTGCGCAGGAAGAAGATAAGCCAAAGGAAGAGAAACCTAAATTTACCGTTACTATCATAACACCTGATGGGAAGATGGTTCCGGTTAATCCCGAAAAAGATAATCAGGAAAAGAAGGACGTCCTCGATAACATCTTGCACGATCTAAAATCGGGTAATACAGAAGAGGCATATAGAAAGATCCTTGACATACTGGCTCGCATACAAGACCCACTCAATGATAGTAAGGAAAAGCTGGGAAGTGATGAGGCAGAGCTCCTAAAGACATTTCTCAAGCAGATCGTACAACTTAGAGTAAAAAGATTTGTGAAGGATTCGGCGTCGTCTGATTCCAAGGTGAAGGAAAAGGCTATGGAGGAATTACTTGGTTTGGGGGATGAAATCCTTGGTTTACTTGAAGCGGAAAAAGGGAACGACGAAGCCAGGAAAGCCGTCGAATTAATCAAGACCACAAAAGACCAGGTCCTGAAACTCATAGAGACCCTTGGTGTAGATGAGGCAGAGAAACGCCAGCAGGCGCACGATCAACTCTTGAAGCTTGGAAAAAAGGCCAAGCCTTATCTTAGGCAGTTTAGAAACGACAGCGATCAAGAGAGGAAATCAAGGGTGAATTCCATATTGGACGAGCTTGAGAAAAGAGATAAAAAAACGAGCTCCACTGACGACCCGGGTAAAAAACCGCCAATCATGATTATAGGAAAATCATTCATTTTCAAAGATGAGCCGGGAAAGGATAAGAAAGAAGAAAAGAAGGAAGAAAAGTAGCAACCGCCAGCAGGAGCAAAAAAACACTTTTACTCGATGAACTTAGCTGCCTTTTAATTGGCTACATCTTTGGTTTTTTAAGGATACGCAAGGCCCTCGGTTTTGCCACGATTACTTTTGCCCTCTTTGTCATTGCCGCCGCAACCTGCTACATCTTGTATCCGGATTGGATGTGGATGTATTACGCTGATTCAGGCCAGGTTTCAATCTTTCTCGTTGCCTCGCTCGTTATTCCACTCTATGCCCTGCCATTTATTTTAGGATTTCGACTCTCGCGGATGATCAGGAACAGAGGGGCGTGGTTTATTCTGCTTGTTTTATTTGTCGTAGCCCAAGTTGCAGAGTTTGTCCTTCTGTTTGACAGATACAATACTGTGTCCAGCTATTATTACTATCAGATAGGCGTCAGGGTGCCGATTCAGACAACGTCGCTTGCTTATGTACTCACCGGCATGACGGTACTGGTAATAGGCGCAGGCTTGACACTTTTTATGATAGGGCTTAAACTACAGCGACATGACAAGCAGGCCTGAGGAGAAAAAGACTAAATCATGACAGGGTATGACAGCCAGATCTGTATAGTTTGTCGCCAGAAGATGGCATCGCTGAACTGCAGGTATATCTGCCGAAACTGTAACGTTATAGTCGACAGCTCTGACACCTTTTAACCCACAGCAACTGTCAAGTGTGATTTAACCCAGCAAAGCCACGGGTTTACCCGTGGTAGTGCGGGATGTCGCCCCACGAAGTGGGGTATTTGAAGGTGCCACGGCTGTAGCCGTGGGGCTCCACAGAACAAAATACAAACATCCACGCTTATATCTCGGGAACAATCTATCAATTGTCCCCCCTCGAACGTCTAAATAAGAGAGAAGAAATGGACGCGTTTAGCAAAGTTACTGACGAGGAGCTCATGCAGCTTTGCAAGGATGGGAGTGAGGCTGCCTTTACGGCCCTCTATCATAGGCACAAACAACCAATTATGAATTTTGCCACACAGATGACTGGTAATCACGAGGATGCCGCTGATGTCTTTCAGGAGACTTTTAGATATGTCTTCGCCAAAATCAACACCTACGAACCTCGGGCAAAATTTTCTACGCTTATTTATCAGGTTGCAAGGAATTTATCCATCGATATCTTGCGTAAAAGAAAAAGGCCTGCCGAGAGCATAGGCCAACTTACCGCACCTGAGATGTTAACCGAGACCCCTGTAGAGTTTACTGAAAAGAAAGAGCTTTCTGCGGAGCTAAGACGTGCAGTTGAAGGTATTTCTGAAACATATCGGGAGATACTGATCCTTCGGTATGGGCAAGAACTATCTTATGATGAAATAAGCGAGGTCCTTAGGATCCCTCTTGGAACGGTTCAGTCCAGGCTTCACCATGCGATATCTCTTTTGAGGGATCGTATGGTCCAAAAAGGAGTTTATCATGAGAGAAAATGAGCTGACTGATTATGAAATGATCGCCTATGGTGAACGGATGTTAAATTCGTCCAAATCAAAGAATGTGGAGGACCACCTGCTTGACTGCGCTGAGTGTAGAAAGCGCTTTACCGAGATCAACCTGACAACAAAGAATCTAAAGGATTTATTTTGGTTGGACAATGAGGTATCACCAAGACTTGATGACGCGGTCTTTTCCGATATAGAGCGGACCCTGCGAAAGGATAAATTTCGCAATCTAATGCGCATCGGAGTTGCGGCGCTATTATTAATTACTGCCGCGTCGCTTGTGGTCTTTCACACAATTCCCTCGATGCGACAGCCTACATTGCAGAGTAAGAGCTTGCCAGTAGCGAATGATCTGATAATTCCAAAAGTTGTGAAACCCAAAAAAGATGATGTTGTTACTGTACGCGTTGCGCATAGACCATCTGTCTCAGTAGAAAGGTCGGGGAAAACCGAGGAAAATGGGACTAGACAAGGGGGAATCAAGGGCGATATTAACAGCGATGGAGTAGTTGATATTATTGATGCACAATTGTTACAGGCTAGGATCCTCAGTGAGACGGCAAGTGACTTGCAGGCTGACGTAACCGGAGATGGGGCGGTCGACATTTGCGACGTTCAAACTATTATTAAGCTTGTTTTACAGGATTCAAGATGAGGTTTGCCCTGTGGACTCTTATCGTCTCTGCCCTGAGCGCCTGCTCCGTGTCAGTGCCAAAAAATTTTAACATAAAGAAAAGAGAGGTCCCTGTTCAAGTAAAAATAATTACGGGAGGCGTGAATCTAGGCGCTTATGCCATAGCTCTCATATATGATGCCTCAATAATTCATATATTGCGTATTGAGCAGGGGTCGGGTGAGTTCCCGGGCACAGTCCTATTCGACGACTCGACCTTTACTAAAGGCAGGACAACGATTACGTCATATACAGTCACGAAACATGTCCAACCAATAAAGCCTCCCTTATATCACGTAGCCACCGTTTATTTTACACCTGTCAGATCAGGCACTACGAGTGTCATGTCCGAGATCAAAACTCTTGCTGACCCCGACGCAAAAAAAATTAGCGGCAGCGTGCGACTTGTCCCTGATGTGATTGACACTCGATAGCTATTTCAGTAGGGCCAAAACCCCGAGTTGGACGGGCAAGAGGAGAGAGGTCGGGACAAAAAACTGCCATCAGTTAAATGCCAATTGTTTGCATTCCCATTGCCCTGGCTGCCTGGGCAAGTGCTTTATCGTGAGTTGCCATTATCAAATCCTTTGACTGGTCATCCTGCCATGCCAAGGCGGTTGCAAGATGTATGGCATCCAGAGTCCCAATTACAACTGGGAATGCCTCTGCTGCCCGTGCAAGTATGGGGCGAGTAATATCAATCATTTCAGATGTTTGTAATAGTTGAAAAACAACCTCTCGCCTGGCAACCATTTCTTCCTCGGAGAACAATCCTCCCAAGCGCATGCGATCAATGGCTCTGAGACACTCCAATTCAACCAGGCAGCTGCAGATACGCTTATCTAACCTATTCCAATCTGCGAATTTGTCTGGCTGACCTAAAATTATTCGCAGGATTACCGAGGATTCCAGGTAGGCATTCACAATCGCTCTCTGCGCTCTTCTTTCAATACAGTCAGAACATCTATTTTTTTTCTCAATGGTGGCGGAAGTTTAACATCCTTTACGCTTCTTGTAGCCTTTCGAATTGCTAACCGTCCAGGTGATACCTGGTAAGAGATCACCTTTGCGATCGGGGTATTTCGGTCTAATATCGTAATCGAGTGCCCGTTACGCACGTCTCTTAGATACTTGGCAAGATGTGCCTTGAACTGCGCAATTTTAACAGTAACGTCATCTTTTAACATGACCATATTATGACTACTTGTGGTCATGTTGTCAATGCAACTGGTAGATTAGTAAAACCTCGATTGAAAGAGGGCGATTGTGTTTTGAAGCCTCTCCGATCTCGTGATGGAGCCTATCTTGATTTAATGTGCACTTTAGCCGACAGCAAGATCGGCGAGCCAGTCCTGACTTGCGCCATTTAGTATGACAGCCTTATTCGTCCCAAACAATTGGCAATTCATATATTGCCCCATCGTTAAAAGTTTTACCTAAATCATTTCCGCCCCATATAATTAGCTTTTCTCCACATATTACTGCTGTGTTGCCACTCCTGGGTCCAAGGGGACTGCTATCTAGCTTTGTCCAGCGATCTTTTGTCATGTTATATATCCCTCCATCGTTGTAATCTCTGCCCCCGGTTCCGCCGCCACTGTATCCACCCCAGATGACAAGTTTATCTCCTGATGCTGCAGCAGCATAACTTTCTCTCCCATTAATAGGGGAATCCTTTACCTTTGTCCAGGTATCCTTTTTCATGTCATATATCGCGCCATCGTTGAATGCTGCCTGTGAATCGATTCCCCCGCCGCCCCATATGATCATCTTATTCTCTGCCGCCGCTGCTCCGTGACTTACTCTACTTTCAAGTGGACCGGCTTTCAATTTTTTCCAGCTATCTTTTTCCACGTCATAGATCGCTCCATCGTTGTAAGTTTTTAACAAAATGTTAATCCCACCCCATATTATTAGCTTGTCGTCTATGAGAACTGCTGTATGGTGGTACCTGCCGGAAAGCGGGCTTTTCTTTATCTTTACCCAACTATCTTTGCTTATATCATATATAGCACCGTCGTTGAGGTCTCTTGTTCCATCTTTACTGCCAAAGCCAGCATCTCCACCCCATATAATCATCTTGTTTGCTAATACTACTGCCGTGTGACTAGTTCTACTATCGAGTGGACCAGCTTTTATCTTTGTCCAAGCATCTTTCCCGATATCATATATTGCCCCATCATTAAAAGTTTTAAAATCTGGGCGTTGTCCGCCCCATATAACGAGTTTATCTCCTGATACAACCGCCGTGTGGCCCCATCTTCCTTCAAGCAAGCTATCCTTCATCTTACCCCAGGTATCTTTACCCATGTCATACAGTGCACCGTTATTGTATGCCTCTTGGTTCCTTCCTAGGCCGCCCCAAATAATCAATTTGTCTCCTGACACAATCGCAGTGTGCACAGCTCTCCCTTCAAGCGGACTAGGCGCCATTTTTTTCCAATTGCCTTGTCTAAGAAGCTTTATGACCGCTTCAAGTCTTGATTTTACCTCTTGATCCTTACCCTGATTTATCGTGGCCTTGAGTTCTGCCAATAGTTTTTTTGTATCCTTTTTCGCCGATGCCTCTTGCGTTATGAGCTTTACAATAGAGATCTGGGAACTTTCCCTAACTTGCGGATCATCGTTCGACAGGTTCTTAATTAGCTGTTTTAGCTCGTTAAGCCTTGGGTCATTCTGGTCTTGTAAAGTTGAAAGGGAAAGAGTGCCAAATAAAATCAATATGGCGCAAAAACCCCTGCAATTCATAAAGTTTATTGTAATCTCCAAAGGAGCCTTTTCAAGTTGCTACAAAATGGAAAAAAGATTTATTGGGGTGTCGCTTGACATCTACATAGCAGCGGGGTTAAGATAGCAAGTAAACTTGACTTCTACTCTTGAACAGCTACGGTAAGACAATGTAGCTTGAGGAAAATAACTGAGATGAGTACGGAAAAATTAATCCTTCGACAGTCGATGTCAACCCGCCAACGGCACAATTGGGCATGGGTCTCGTCGAACCGTCAAGTTCTATTATTTTTCAGAAATTCAGGGATAAAGGAGGTCTTATGTCAAGGTTTGTACTAGTTACATTATTTTGTGTTGCCATTTCTGTACCCGATAAAATTACAATACTGGGTTTATCGCAAGAGAAGACGCAAACGAAACCAGAACATAGTGAATCATGTCCCAAGTCATGCAAGGTGTGTGACGGTGTCATAGAAAAGGCATTGAAATATATAATCTCACAGCAGAAAGAAAATGGTACCTGGAATGATACAGTCTTCTTTACGGCAATATCCGGACTTGGCCTCTACGCAAATGGATCAACTACAAAAGATGGCCCTTATAAAAAAGAGCTTCAAAAGGCAAATGAGGTCGTTGTTAAGGCAGTCCTAGAAGGTGAGAAGAAATCATTCTATTGGGTTGGAATGTATATATTCGAGATGTCATTTTTTGCGTTATTTCTTAGCCATGTTTACCAGACAGAGAAAACAGAGGAATTAAAAAAGGTCTTGGAGAAGATACGGGACTATCTTATAAAAAAGCAAGGAGATGACGGAGGGTGGGGTTACGGCGGAAGAGATTGCCTTGAAGAAAAGGGAGCCATGCCTTTTGTCACCAACCAGGTAATTATCTCCCTTTTATTGCTTAACCATGTTGGAATTGAGGTCGATGAACGGGTCTTTAAAGAGGCGATCAAGTTTTACAGTGATGCACAATATCCTAATGGTGCTTATGATTATTCTTTCACAGGAAAAGTTGCCAAATTGCCCACTGGTAATATGGAAATTGGGATGGGATTTTATGTTGGCCGAACTCTTGCCGCCCTCTGGCCAATGTACCTCCTGGGAGGTTCTGATACTGAGACGTTTAAAAAGCCCAAGTCATTTTCAGAAAAACATCTAAAGTCTACTCCTACGTGTCATCACGGCCCTGTATATCATCTGTTTTTCGTAGGCCTTGCATGTTTTTACACCAAGGAAAAAGCGTTGTGGGAGAAATACAATTTCGAATTTAGGGATCGGATCATCAAGGCCCAAAAAGAAGATGGCAGTATCCTGATAAAGCTAAGTTCGGGAGATCAGCCAATAGATCATACTGAAAAACTTGGCCCAATCTACACGACTCCGCTATACACAATTATTTTGCAGCTTCACAAGGGTAATTTGCTTTTTGATAAGATGAAACCTATGAAAGCCGCTGAGTGGGAAAAGAAATAGGCATTCCGTTAAATAG
>SBBU01000128.1 GCA_005239585.1 Planctomycetaceae bacterium | reverse complement strand
TCTGCATGGAGATACAAACGGCTGGTATGGCCAGACTAGAAATCAAAGGGCGGTGATTCAAAATCACAGCGCAAGTCATGTTTCCGATTTGTTTTTAAATGTTTATCTGTCTACGGATGATACGCTGGATAAATCGGATGCCCTTGGCGCAACTGAGCCGGTGAGTATAGATCCGTTAAAAACTATTGTTGTAAATTACAGGGTTTCAATTCCGTCAGACTGGAAACATAAAAAGATTTATGCAATAGCAGTTGTTGAAAGTAACGGATTACAGTCGAGTAATCAAAAGTGGCGCGGGATCGGCATGACAAAATTCCCGTACGATATAAACGGAGACGAGTGGGTGAATCTGCTCGATATTGTTGAATTATATTCCGTAATTGGAACTTCTTCCAAAGATGTCCGCTGGAATTCAAGCGCAGATTCGAATAATGATGGAGTAGTTGACCTGCCAAACGATGCCTTTGAACTCGGATTTCATATATGGGATCGGGGGAACTCTGTAGAAACACACCTGTTTGCATCTCATAAATCTGGCGAGTCGCCTCTGAATGTCAAGTTTTCCTACAATTCACATTACTATTATGGTGCTGTGACAAAGGTAGAGATTGATTACGGCGATGGAATGGGATGGAATGTGATCTGGACCGGCAATCAGCAGGAGATTAGAGGAGTAGCAGATAAAACATACAAGTCAAAGAAAGCGTATACCACCAAGATCAGAGCAACGGACAATAATGCAAAGTCCAGTATTACTAGTGGCCCCACAATTACGGTGAGATGAGAATGGCACAGCTTGATATTAGTAACCATATTTTTCGGAAGGGATAAGAAAATGAACATCATATTTAAAAAATTCATGCTATATTGTTTTGCTTTTATGCTGTTTGTGCTGGCAAGCTGTAAAGAAGGATCGTCAGGTTCCAGTTCAGGCAGAGGTTCAACTACATCACCTGTTCAGGGTGAATTTGTACTTTCGGCAATGCCTCCCGGCGCAAAGCATGTTTGTAAAGTAGCGCTCTTAATCTACAATCCGGTAAATCCAAACAATCCAAATCAGAAACTGTATGATTGGTGGGATTATCATGACCCTGATCTTTTGGCTGAAGAAACGATGAGAGAATTTGAGCTTGCAAGCAACGGCTGGCTGGATATTCAGATTGTGGATAGGATAGAGGTGCCTGATTTTCCTGAACACGAGGATGGTTTCAAATACAAATGGTCTGATTGGGTTGATGCTAATGGAAATGGAGATATCGATACACCGCTTACAACTTCACCTGTATCATATGTGAAATTTTTGCAGGCCAATGGTCTTCCGGCGCGTATTGACGCAAAAGAGATAGATTTAGTATGGTACTTTGCTCCGGCAGGAATCGGGGTTTCTGAGACAGTTATGGGAGGCAAGGGCTCATTTTGGATCAATGGCTGGATTCCGGGCGGTACAGCCCTTACAAAAAGGCGTTTTGTTGTGGCATGGTTCAATGTTGGACATGCAAGATAGGCGCCTGAAAAAGAAGTGGCGAGTCTGCATGGTTTTGGCCACCAGACAGAGGCGACGATGGAACGCGTGTATGGCGGATGGGACAGAGTGAATATAGCAACAACGTGGGAAAAGATCACTCTGCTTGACAAGGATTTTCCGGGGCAGGCGGGGATTGGTAATACGCACATTCCCCCAAATGGATTAGATCATTACGATTATTCAAATTCTAGATCTGTGCCAAGCAGTGCAGAGGACTGGAAGAATAATTATCCAAATCTCAAGGGTGAAACCACAATGGTTAGCAAAGACACTTGGGGCGGAAATGATAAAGGTTTTCAGGCCTGGTGGTTTGATCACCTGCCCAGAAAAGATGGAATATTAGAGGATGATAAGCGTCGAAAGAATGGGGGTATTTATAGTTTCAGGTCATCAAAAAACTGGTGGAAATATATTTTTCAACTGAACAACATACCGCTATGGGCGGAGATCGATTCTTATTTTGGTGATCAGACCGGGGCTTTCTATGATGACAGGACAGATACATACTGGACTACAAATTCCACACCGCCAGTATTTGAACAGCTAGAGGACCAAACGGTCTATGTGGGCAGTGAATCGGTTATCAATATAAGAGCGTTTGATATGAAAGGAGAGACAGTTTCATTGCAGATGCAGAATCTCAACAACCTTGGAGGAGTAGGATTTATAGCGTTTCCATTGAAAAATCCGGTTTCAGGGCAGCAAATCGGTAAAAGAGGTGAATTGTACATAATGCCACCTACAGGGAGCGCGGGTACATATACATTCCGATTTACTGCCAGCGATGGAAGGGATGTTAGAACTTTGGATCTAAAGGTTATTGTTCAACAACCTAATATGGATCTTTGTGTCATGTTACATGGAGATACTAATGGTTGGTATGGCGAAACACGCAATCAAAGAGCTGTAATAACAAACAATGGACTTTATGCATCTCCACTCACATGGCTGGACGTGTATCTTTCCACTGATAATATATTGGATTCAAACGACGCATTGGTTAAGACCATCTATGTCCCTTCGTTAGCGCCATCAGCCAATACAAGGCTGGATTATCAGGTTACTCTTCCCGCCAGCTGGTCACAAAGAATTGTGTATGTAATAGCAAAGGTTGATCCTTATGGGGAAATTTCTGAATCTGACGAGACAAACAATGCTATTTATCGTACCATAGGCCTTACCAAGATGCCATATGATGTAAATGGAGACGGAGTAGTAGATATGTCAAACGATATCCTGACTGTAATCTCTGCGTTTAAAACCAGACAAGGAGATCTTGTGTGGAATTCAAGCACAGATATGAACAAAGATGGAGTAATTGACCTTCCAAATGACATATTGACTGTGATTCAGCATTACAGCGATGTGGACAGCCATGTGGAACTGCATCTGACAGTGAGTCCAACCTCCGGAACCAGCCGTTAGCAGTAAAATTTATATATGACGCCCATTATTTCTATGGCAATGCAATGGTGGAAATTGATTACGGCGACGGAACGCCCAAGTTTAACAGCGGTTGGAAAACAAATAAAGCAACCGGGTCTGTGAACCACACGTACAATAACGCCGGCACATATTCAGCAAAAGTGACAGGGAAAGATTCCAATGGTAAAACAGAGACGATAACTGTAACAATTACGGTGCAGTGAGCTGATGAAAATTGCAATATCGATAGTTGCATTATTTTTCTTCCCGCTCCATTCAACGCCGCAGGACGAAAACCTGCCGTTTATACTCCCCACCCCGCAGCAGGTGACATACGGAGCACCTGTGCCGTTTCAGGGATTCAATTGGTCGGC
>SBBU01000253.1 GCA_005239585.1 Planctomycetaceae bacterium | reverse complement strand
GTCGAACGATCAGGTTCTTTCTTCCGGCTGGAATTGTTGTAAATGATGGGTTTGAGGGACAGCTTTTATATGGATTGGGGTTGACTCACGAAAAACTCAAGTCGGAACAAGATCAGATCTCCAAACTGGTAAAGGATCTTGATAATGAAGACCCTCAAATTCGTGAAAAATCTAGTCAAACCCTCGTTAAGAAAGGTCATATAGTAATAGGATACCTAGAGAAGGTTCTTATCTCAGCTCCTTCGGAGGAAGTGAAGCAGCGCGTAACAACCATTTTAAAAGAACTTGAGCCATGGAAGCGGGCATGCGGTGAATTAATTTTACGTGATCTAAAGTTTATCGCAGCTCTTTTATCTTATCCTAAAATGGATATCTCAAAGGCAGCAAATGACCGCTTGCTCCGCATCTTGCCTGAGAAGATTGCAACTGCGATGAAAGACAAAAAACCTGCCGAGTGGTTTTCATGGCTTGAAGAAAATGAGACTCGATTAAAGTGGAATGACGACAAGCACATTTACGAGCTGCGTTAATCTCTTCATTTGCCTCTGCTTGCTCAAGACTGGAAGAGGCAAGAGCTACTCACTATAATTACTGGTCAATGTCGACAAAGAAAAAAATCAGGGTGCTTGTGGCAAAGGTGGGACTAGATGGCCATGATCGTGGCGCCAAGGTCATTGCCGCCGCGCTGAGAGATGCCGGGATGGAGGTCATCTACTCTGGCCTTCATCAGACACCCGATGCAGTGGTTAATGCCGCTCTTCAGGAAGACGTAGATGCTATCGGCGTTTCAATACTATCCGGGGCTCACATGACTATATTTCCACAGATCCTTAGGCTCTTGAAGGAAAAGGGGCTTGGGGATGTGCTTCTTACAGGAGGCGGAATCATTCCACCGGAAGATGAGCAAGAACTCCAGAGATCAGGAGTGGGTAAACTCTTCGGGCCGGGCACAAACACGCAAGATATTGTGGACTATATCAAATCTGAGATGGACAAAAAGTGGGCGCAGTCACAGTAGCACCTCACTCTGGTGTAAAATTAAATGGATGAAATTGAATCAAGAGTGCAAAAGCTGAACAAGCTTCGTGAGATCCCAGTCGATCCCTTTGGAGGAAGGATCGATGGAGTCCCTGAAATAGCAAGAGTTTTGGAATCATATAATGCGCAGGAAGAAGGCAACCCCGCAAAAGCAATTGGCAGGATTCACACAATAAGAGATCATGGAAAGACAGCATTCCTCGACATTCGCGACTGGACAGGCAAGATTCAACTATACCTAAAGAGAGAAAACAGTCCGCAGGTATTTGAACAATATAAGCTTCTTGATCTTGGGGACATTCTCTTTGCTGAAGGCGGGCTTCACAAGACAAAGACTGGAGAGGTTACAATCTTTGTGCAAAATCTTAGAATACTTTGCAAGAGCCTAAGACCACTCCCTGAGAAATGGCATGGACTGGTTGATCGTGACATTCGATACAGACAGCGTTATCTCGATCTGGTTTCGGATCCAGAGGTGGTCAAGACGTTTCTAAAACGTTCTGAAGTGATTAAATCGATCAGAAAGTACCTCGATGAAAAAGGCTTTGTAGAGGTTGAGACGCCCATGATGCACCCTATAGCTGGCGGAGCAACCGCAAGACCATTCATAACGCATCACAACACACTTGACATGGAACTCTATCTGAGAATTGCACCAGAGCTTTATCTCAAGAGACTTCTTGTTGGAGGCATGCAAAAGATCTACGAGATAAACAGGGTCTTTCGAAATGAAGGGATATCAACAGTACATAATCCGGAATTTTCCATGATGGAACTCTATCAGGCATACGGTGATTATAATACGATGATGGAGCTTACTGAGGATCTCATATGCCATGCGGCAGGAACTACATCGCTGGTGTTTGGTGATCACATGCTGAATCTTTCTCGCCCATGGCCTAGAAAAACATACTCACAGCTTCTTGAGGAACATGCAGGTCTAAAAATAACTGATACTGACAAGGCCTTAGAAATGGCAAAGAGAATGGAAATTGACACAAAGCGCTCAATGGGCCATGTAATAAATGACATTTACGAAAAGCTTGTAGAGCCCAAGCTTGTGGGACCGGTCTTTGTGATAGAGTATCCAAGAGAGATCTCGCCGCTTGCTAAATCAAAGCCTGATAATCCTGATATCTGTGAGAGATTTGAGCTCTTTATGGCCGGGATGGAGGTGGCAAATGCGTTCACAGAGCTAAATGATCCGATTGAGCAGAGGGAACGCTTTAAGAGGCAAATGGAAGCCAAGGCGGAGGGTGCAGATAAGCTGGATGAGGATTTCTTAACCGCCCTTGAACATGGAATGCCGCCTGCCGGAGGGCTTGGCATCGGAATAGACAGGCTCGTGATGTTACTTACGAATAATCAATCGATAAGAGAGGTTATTCTCTTTCCTCTTCTGAGGCCAAAGGATTCACAATAGTAATCACTGAAAAGTGTAGAGTGAAAGATGAAATTTGATACTGGCTTGGATAAGTACCATGTATAAACTATTTATGGCTTGGCGGTATCTCAAGTCACACAGGATCATTTATTTCTGCATTGCGAGTGTGAGCATTGGCATCATGGTGCTTACAGTTGTCAGTTCTGTAATGGGTGGCTTTTCACGTGACATGAAAAAAGCCATACGAGGCATGGAATCACATCTCGTTATAACTGGTGGGGTATATGAGGTATGGATAACAGATTATGAAAGGATAATCAAAAAGCTACAGAAAGAACCGCTCATCAAAGGCGCAAGTCCTAGGTTAGAGTATCCGGCATGGCAGAGGGTGGCTGGTATGAAAAAAGATATATTGATAGTGGGAATCGATCCCGAATTGGAAACCCACTCAGATATCCCAAAGTATTTTGAGAGAGGAGAAAAGAAAAAATTCAACTTTGAATATGACGACAACACTCCTCGCGGCAAGCCCGGCATGGTTATGGGGAGTGACATAAGCAAAAGTCGAGTTAGGAATTTTACTGGTGAGTTAGTCAACATTATGACTGCAAGAGATAGCTCTACAACCCCCACGATTCTGCGTGGAGAATATGAAATAGTCGGTTTCTTCAACTCTGGAATGTTTGATTATGACTATCGTATTGCATTTATACATATATCTGGCGCGCAAAAGCTTCTCAAGGTATCTGAAAAGCCATATGCCAACAATATTGCGATTAGCATTGAGGATTACGAGAACAACAAGGAGGCGGCAAAGAAGAGAATCATCGAAATAGTGCACTCGGTTCAAGGGTGTGAAAACCCAGCGTTTCATGTCTATGGGAGGTGCAAGGGACTTTACATCAAGACCTGGGAGGAGGTCAAGGAGAACTTTTTGAGCGCTGTTGCCAATGAAAAAATCATAACTGGAGTCATCATATTTTTTATAATAATTGTGGCTGGGTTTAACATTATTGCCATCTACACGTTGATGGTGACTGCCAAGACAAAGGATATTGGAATACTCAAGGCGCTGGGCGCTACGGAAGGAGGATGCGCATCGATATTTCTGATAAGTGGGACGCTCTGCGGGATACTCGGGTTAGCGGTTGGTGTGCCTCTCGGGCTCTTCTTTGCACATAATTTGAACACCATAGTTGAGTTTATTGAATCTTCATCTCAGAAATTAAATCTCTTCGCCTTGGAGCATCCAAAGGACTTTATCATTGCTAATTTCTGGTTAGTGGTTGGCGGCTGTGGAATCTTTATCATCGGGATTATCGTGGCTCTTTTCCTGCTGCGCAAGAAAATCTTTGCAGTTATTTTGTCTATACTGCTGTTGCTCGGGCTAGGCGTGTCACTAGTCATAAACGATATCTTTATCCATCCAAGAGAGCCTAGCTGGCCCGGCTTTAACCTCTTTCCAAAGAACATCTACTACCTCGAGCGGATTCCGTCAGAGATACATCCCGAGACAATACTTTTTTATGTGATCCTCACGTTTGTGGTCTGCCTTATCTTCAGCATTTATCCCGCGGCACGCGCGGCAAGACTCGATCCAGTCGAGGCGATAAGGCGCGAGTAGTCACGGAATTTATCTTTTTTTGCCCCATTAGGCAGACTTTCCTGTTAGAAAATAAACGCATCCGCTTCAATTTCTACGAGCATTTCTGGTCTTATCAGGCTTTTCACCTCGACCATGCTTGTTGCTGGCCGTATTTCGCCAAAATATTCCCCGTGGGCCTTGCCAATCATCTCCCACTCCTTGATATTTGTTACATAAATGCGCGTTCGCACAACATCAGTGAGTGCGGCTCCTGCTTTTCGGAGGGCAAATTCAATCGACCGGCTCTGTCTACTTCAAGCCGAAAAAGACAAAGTTCTTTGTCATGCTTGAGAGCATGGTGGGCATGCAGGCTCGTGCATGCCGCCGCTGTGGATTCATACAGCTATTTACAGATACTGAAAAACTGATACGTTTATTATCTGATAAAAAGGAGGAAACGAAATGAAGCTGCTGTTGTTACTGGTAATCTGCCTTGCAGGCGCCGCGGCGCCCGATGGAAAATTTTACGCAAAGGAATCTTTCGTGAAAGAGAAGATACCCGTTAACGAGCCTTACCAGAGGGCTATCCTGACATTTAGGAACGGTGAGGAGTTTCTGATGATTCAACCGATAGTCGTGGGGCAGGGTAAAGAGTTTGGCTGGATCGTTCCATGCCCGGCAGAACCCATAGTTGGATACATGGATTCTGTTCAAGCAGAAAGGCAGTTTTTGCATCTGGACAGGATAAGCACAGCCAACGTCTCACACATGAGCAAAATATTGGGTATTTGCGGTCTTCTGTTGCTTCTCATTTCCTTGGCAGTTCTTGCCGTCCGTTCGTGGTGGAGGCATAAAGATATGAGTCTAAACATCTCACCCCTTTCCGCAACCGTGCTAATTTCTGCATTTGTTCTGTTGATTATATTGGGCATTGCTATTCCCGGTACTCTCAGCGCTAGCAGAGGCGCAGACATCCAGATTTTATCCACACACAGGGTGGGGCTCTATGACGTGGCAGTAGTAAAAGCAAAAGAGCCGTCAGCGCTTCGCGAGTGGCTGAACAAAAACAGTTTTAACTTTTCAGCAAAAGACGAAAAGGCATTTCAAGCTTACATTGACAAGGGGTGGGTCTTTGTTATGGCGCGTGTTAGTCTTCAGGAAACCGAGAAAAAGGATATTACCACTGTAGAGGGCCTTGTTCAGCCTTTGGCACTTTTGTTTAAAACGGCGGAACCGGTCTATCCCTTTGCGCTCACGGCTACGGCAGAAACCCCGACCGAGGTCCTGCTCTACGTGATGGCAGACCAGAGAGTTGGACATGCTGCAATGGAGACTGAATACGCTGACAAGAAAAACGTAGAATTCTTTCCGGAATATAAAATCACCTGGTCTAGCGACAAATCCCAGGCACAAATTCCTACGGCAGATTTTATCACAAAACTTAGGGGAACTCTTTCCTCAGCAACCGTTAGAGAAGATCTTGTACTTCATTTCGACCAAAGCAATCAACCCTTTCGCAAGCATATTTGGAAGTGGTAGGTCAGGCGTTCGGCAGATCTGTTATATACGTTATTTGGGCTTATTCGGGCCGACCGCCCGAAATTAGATAGCTACATTTGCGTACAGTCCGTGAGTATCCAACGATTGGTTCCCACTTGGGGTACCGCTTGAGATGAGCCTTTTTTTCATAGAATGACCTCCGAGTTATGAGTGGCTAAAAAGTGACTGGGCCCTCGAATCAATCTCTTGGCGCGTGATATTTTCCAGCCTTCCCGGTCCAAAGTCCTCTACAGCGAATGAACCCATGGCACATGCGTATGCAAGTGCGAGTTTGAATTCTGGATGTGTTTTGCCGGCAGAGAGCGCGCCGAGAAAGCCGCCTGCGAAAGAATCTCCTGCGCCGGTTGGATCAACTACTTGCTTTGTACGAAAGGCAGGCAATGAGAATTCCGATTCTCTCGTCGCAACCATCGCCCCCTCATGGGCCTTTTTGATAATGACACACTTGACTCTCTTTGTAAGCTCTGATGTTGCCTTAGATAGAGAACTAGTCTTACTCAGCATCATTGCCTCTTCCGAGTTAATGCAGATTGCATCCACGCGTTCCATGAGACTCGTAAGTTCTTTGTTTGCACCTTTGATCCAGAAATCCATTGTGTCAAGCATGACAAAGCTTGGAGACTTGAGCTGTGAGAGCACGTATGCCTGTGTCTTTGGGCTGCAGTTTCCGAGAAGCACAAATTTGGAATCCCGTAGTTCCTGAGGCACCTCAGGGGCAAAGTCTGCAAATGTGCCAAGCTCACAAGAAAGTGTGACTCGCGTGCTCATGTCTCCGATATATTTACCATGCCATCTGAAAGTTTTGCCCGTGGAGATTTTGACCCCGCGTGTGTCTATCCCGCTTGATTTTATTCTCTCGAGATGTGGAAAGTCTTCTCCAACGATTCCTACGACTCGGGTAGTTGAAGAGAACTGCTTAGCGGCGAGCGCAAAATAGACGCAAGAGCCGCCAAGCACGTCCTTGCGAATCCCGTGCGGTGTTTCTATCGTATCTAGGGCAATAGAACCGACACAAAGTAAACTCATATTGTTTTTATGGCATTTTCGAGCCTTGTAAGCGTCTCTGTTTGCCCTAGTATTTCTAGAGTCTCATCTATAGGAGGACTGACATCAGTCCCAGTAACTGCAACGCGAACAGGCTGTGAGACATCTTTAAAGCTCAGCTTCTTTTCATCGGCTATCGATCTCAAAGCAGATTCTATGTTTGACTTTGTAAAGTTGCTCAGCTCTTTCAGTTTTGAAATCACTGAAGTTAAAACTTGTTTAGAATGATCTTTCTTGAGATATTTATCCAGACATCTCTGTTCAAAATGAACCTCTTTCTGAAAGAAAAACGCTGTCAGTGGAACAATATCACCTAGTTTCTTTACTCTTTCTTGCTGTTGAGTGATAAGTCTCTTGAGTTTTTCGTCGTCTAGAGTCGAAAGGTCATAATGGGCGCTTAGATACGGCTTTAAAAGTCTCACAAGTTCGTCGAATGGTTTCTTTCTAATGTAATATCCATTCATCCACGTCAGCTTTTCAATGTTAAATTGTGCCGGTGTGTTACTTACGCGCTCTATAGTAAAGAGATTTACCATCTCCTCAAGTGTCATGAGTTCACGATCATCCCCGGGCGACCAGCCCAGAAGCGCTAAAAAGTTCACCATTGTTTCCTGTAGATAGCCCTGATTTTTATAGTCAGAGATTACAGTTGGGATCGAGATCTCCACACCATCTTTGCCGCGTTTTTTATAATCCTTACTCATCTTAGAACCGTCGGGGTTTAGAATTAGGGGGATATGAACAAAATGCGGTGGTTCAGCTCCAAGCGCTCTGTATAAAGATATCTGCTTTGGGGTGTTTGATATATGGTCATCACCTCTAACTACATGTGTAATACGCATGTCGATGTCATCTACCACACAGGCAAAATTATATGTAGGCCAACCATCAGATTTTGTTATGACGAGGTCAGGATCTTTTGTAATATCGCGGCCTATTCTGGCGTGGACAAGATCGTTCCATTCGATGTATTCTCTATGGATTTTAAAGACGAGGCACTTGCCCTTGCCGGGGTCTTCACGCTCAAAGGCCTTGCCTTTTTTAACGAGCTCCTCCGCATGCTTTTTGTAGAGCTCTAGTCTTTCACTCTGACGATAGGTTTCATCCCAGTCAAGCCCAAGCCATTTTAGATTGTCCATGATTTCTTGTTCATATTCTTTGTTTGACCGGGTTTGATCTGTATCCTCGATTCTTAGGATTAGCGTCCCCTTTTCGTGCCGTGTATAGAGATAATTATAGAGTGCAGTTCTGACGGTCCCTATGTGCATGTGCCCTGTAGGGCTTGGTGCAAACCGACATCGTATCATAAGGAGTGAAATTATATCAGTATCTTTGAGTTTTGCATTTCATTTTTGATCTAAGCAGGACAAGTTATTGATTATAAAGCATATAAAATATACCATAAAAAACG
>SBBU01000144.1 GCA_005239585.1 Planctomycetaceae bacterium | reverse complement strand
TCACTGATTCCTGCCTAATTGGAATCCCTTCAGTGATGCATACGCAAAGTTTTATCCCGGCGTCTGCTGACTCCATAATGGCATCGGAACAGAAGAGCGGTGGTACAAAGACTGCGCTTACATTCGCCCCGGTTTTTTCCACCGCCTCTTGAACAGTGTCAAATATAGGGATCTTGCCTTCAAAGCTAGTCCCTCCTTTGCCCGGTGTTACGCCAGCTACTACCTTGGAGCCGTAATCCATCATTTGTTTGGTATGAAAGGCGCCTGCATTGCCAGTTATGCCCTGCACAACTATCCTGCTGTTTTGATCTATAAGGATCGACATTGGGCTTCATTATAAGCTTTGACGTTTGTTCAGCAAGTAGTTTGTATGAAAATCTTGTGCTATTTTCGTCAATTCTATATGGAGCTGGACTTGCGTGTAACACCCATGTATAATTCGGCTACCAATTCATGAGGTTATTGATATGAAAAAATTAACTCTTGCCTTGCTTGTTATACTCTCATCTTGCCTTGCCTTGCCAAAATCGACCACGATAGAAGAACTCATGGACAAGGGTCGAAATCAGCTAGACAGGGCTCGTGCTCAGATAGCTCAAAAAGAGGACCCGACTGAAAGCCTAAACAATGCCATAAATTATTTTAGCCTTGTAGTAGATAAGGACCCGAACTTTTCTGCAGAGGTTTATCTGCTCAGAGGGCAGTCATACGAGCTCAAAGGCGATCTCGAGAATGCTATAAAAGATTACACCAAGTCGCTTCATATTAACAAATCGACGCCGGCATACATGGGACGCGGCAGGGTCCTTGCAAGAAAGGCTGTGATCAAGAGTCAAATGTCACAGGAAACACCTGAGGAGTTTGATCTTGCAATTATAGACTTTAAAGAGGCCCTTGAGATGGAATTAACCCTTCAGGAGGCCTGGTTCGGTAGGGCCAAGGCACTGGTTGACAAGATCGAGTTTCTAGTTGAACGCAAAAAAGATGCGTCGAAGGAAATTGATCAGGCAATGAAAGATCTCGACAAGGCAATAGGACTGAACAGATCTCATGCCCCAAGTTTCTTGGTGCGGGGTCAGCTATTCTTACTTATAGCTAGAGTCAAATCACGTAAGAATGAGGATTACACAAAAGATATAGAGTCGGCAATTGAGGAGCTCAAGAGCTCAATAGTTTTAGATCCGACCGATGAAAGACCCTATTTTCTTGTTGGTGTCGCTGAACTCGAGCTTGCTAGATTGAAAGTAAAGGCGTTGAGGGACAGAGAGACTATAGTCAAATCATTAAACAACGCCATTCAGTATCTAAAGGATTCGCTCGGACTGCGGGTTAGTTCCTCAGCCTATGCATCGCTTGGAATGGCTTATGTATTGAAATCCGAATTTGAGATGGATAAATATCAGGCAGAACAGGTAGATTTAGCAATCGAGGCGTTCAAGAATTCACTACAGCTCTCCCCAAGCTATGAGGCCTACTTTAATAAAGCCATCTGCCATAACTATCGAGCGCTTGTTATGCTTAAGAAAGGCTTTGATCCACTCGTGGAACTTAATAGTGCGGTTGAATGCTATTCGAATGCAATCGCGATCCGTCAGGAGTTCGATGCCTATTATAAGCGCGGTCTTTCTTATCTTGAGATAGCATCCTATAACAAGGGAAGAGGTGTCTTTGCTTATACCGATTTTAAAAAGGCACTTTCAGATCTGGAAGAGGCTATAAGAATTAATCCAGCATTTCCAAAGGCGCTTTTGAGCATCGGAATAAGTGCGTATTACTGCGCAGAGTATGATAGATCAATAGATGCACTGACGAAATATCTTATATCAGATCCTGAAAATCTACAGGCATTGGGATATCGAGGACACGCTTACATGCAACGGGGTAAGATAGGAAAGAGACCCAGCCACGATTTTATGGGCGCTGCTGCCGATTTTGAAAAAATTACAAAGAAAAAGCCAAGGGATGCACAGGCCTATATAAATATCGGACTGGCCTACTTTTACAATGCAGAATTCAAAATGAAGAGCGGACTGGATCCATTAGGAGACCTAGATACAGCGATTAAAGCCTATGATGTAGCAAAAGAGATAGATCCAGCAAATTACAATGCTAGATTCAATGCCGGTACAACTTGGTATGTAAAGGCCAAGGTGAAGATCTCCAAGCAGCAAGATGCCAGCACTGAGCTTAGCAAGGCGATAGACAATTTCACTGCGGCTCTGACACTTCGAAGAGATGAACCCGAGGGCCATTCCGCACTCGGCTCTTCCTATTACCTTCTTGGTGACAGGAAGAAGGCACTCGAAAACTGGAACAAGGCAGTTTCACTCGACGCTCGCCTCAAATCTGATCTGGAACCATGGATAAAAAAGGTAAAGGATGAGATCGAAAAGCCGCCTTCAGAGGACCCTCAGGAAATAGCAAAGGATGCAGAGAAAAAGCTGAAAGAGTACCTCGAAGGCCCTGACTATCAGAAAAAGATCCAGCAGCTAAGAGAGCTTGTCCTTGCCAGAAAGGGCGAAGAATTGGAAAAAGGACTGGCAGACATAACAAAGACAAGGAAATATGAC